>JAGHBX010000566.1 GCA_021160785.1 Planctomycetota bacterium
GGCTCTATATAGGTGGATACGCCTTTGGCGTGCGATTCTTTCCGGGTGGGCATGGTTTGTAACTCCCCCTGTTTTCGGTGTAAGGGCATCCCCCACTAAAAGTGGGGGTTAACTACTGGAGGCCCGCCTGTGGCGAGCATTCTATCTTATGCGACGCATTATACCACATTTTGGCCGAAAAATCAAGGTTTTAGGGCCGGGATGCAGGGCAACCGCATCTTATCAGTATCAAAAATGTGGTTTTTATATTAAATTGCGAAAGAAATCGTCCCTAAAGTCTGTTTTGGGACAATTTGCTCTGTTCGTTGGATATTAAAATTTTATCCATAAAAAAACAAAGAAAAATGTTTCATACAAAAATACGTCATAACACACTGAAATCAATTAAGTTATGCCGAAGGCATTCAAAAAAAATTAGATGCGGTTGCCCTGGATAACCCGGCCAGTGCTCAATTATAAATTTCAAGTCCTGGTAAAGTTACAAATAACAGGTACAATCCCGAATGGCAAGCTGTTTCTGGCACATGCACAACTGTCGATTCGGCCGGGTCAAACCTGCCACCAATGCCGAATTCTGGCACGCCAAGCGCACCGCCACTCGCCTCCGCGACCGCAAAAACATCAAGAAACTCAAAAAACTCGGCTGGGATGTCTTAATAATCTGGGAATGCCAAACCCGCAACCCCGACGCCCTAAAACACCGCCTAAAAAACTTCCTAACCCAAAAATAGTCATTCCTCATTATTCATTAGTCATTCCCCCCCCCCTCCTCCCTTTCTACTCACTACTCACGATTAACTACTCACTCGCCAAAGGCGCGTTGACTTTTGACCTGTTTTCTGGTATAATGCGTTGCGTAATTACAGACATTGCAACACCGAAAAAGGGGGAGCCACAAGCCATGCCCACACAACCGCCGCATCACGTTTTGCGCTTGGCAGTTCGAATTTCGAGCTTGTCTAAGATTTCGAGCTTAGGATTTAGGATTTCCCCCGATCCATCGGGGCGTATTATGCGAAACGAACCCAATTTCGCCCCACCGCCCACCTATTCACTATTCACTGCTCACTATTCACTATTTTCACGAAACGAACCCAATTTCCCCCGCGCCGGACCTGTGGAGGACCAAAAAATCGAAACGAACCCAATTCCAGCCAACAATATACATTCTACAATCTACAATATACAATCCCCTGGCCCAATCTACCCATAAACTGAGAATGGAGGAGTATGCATGGAAACAATGACCGCTTTTAACAAGCAGAATCCGATGCGGTTTACTTAAAAAACAGACCACCTTTAGGTACAATCTTCAATACACAGGCATAGTCGCACGGCCTGTCCTTCGGAAAATCGACCTCCAAGCCTTGCTCTGTCTGTCTCCATTTGAGTGTCTGTTCTGCCCCGAGCATTGAGATCGACCTTATGCCTTGCCTGCTCACCGGATGTTGAGCAGTGATGGATTTGATGGTAAACCTGCCCGAATCGGGCCAGCCGAAGCACGTTGCGTAGAGGACGCCGTCCTTGACGGTAAACCGCACGCAGTCCGGGCCCATCTTGCTCTTGCCTGCTTTGCCGTCGTCGCTGATTTTCACCATGGTTCCTTCGCCAAAGGTCCGCCAGGGTTTCGTGCCGTAGACGGCTTCGCTGTTGACGCGCATCCACTTGCCGATTTCCCTGAGCACCCGCACTTCGGCCTCTCGCAATGTCCCGTCCGGCTTTGGACCGACATTCAGCAGCAGGTTGCCGTTCTTGCTGACAATATCCATCAAAGCGCCGATGAGATATTCGACAGGCCAAAACTCCGTGTCTTCGACGTAGCACCATCCGTTAACGGAAATCTTGTCGTCGGTCTGCCATTTGGAGGACCATCTTATATGATCCATCCCCGATCTCTCGAAATCCTCCACCGCCTGATCCGGATCGAGGAACTCCCGCTTATACGTCAGGACAACGCCCGTGCCCCATTGGCGAGCAGCATTGTAATAATGGGCGAGCACATCGTAAAACGCCTGTCGAAAATAGGGCTTGCCGAACTCCCTCTCTCCATCGCCGACCCCGCCGTCGACGAAGATATAGTCAGGCCGGTAGTTGTCGATCAGCTCCATCATAACGCTTTGCCAGTGCTTTTCATCTTCGGGACGCGGGGGATCGTTGTCGGCCCGCCGCCGTCCGTACAGACCTTCGTACTTCGGGTTCCAGTTGTCGTACTCGGGGCGAAAAGTGTAGTACTTCCAGTGCCTTCCATAGTGCGTGGCGACGCCGGTTTTGAGGCCCGCCCTGCGTGCCGCTTTGGTGAATTCGCCCACGACATCCCGCCTGGGTCCCATCTGTTTGGAGTTGTAGGCGATATGCTCCGAATCCCACATGGCAAAGCCGTCGTGATGAATCGCCGCAGAGACCACATACTTTGCCCCCGCCTCTTTGAACAACTCGACCCACTCGTCCGGATTCCATTTCTCGGCCTTGAACAGCGGGATGAAGTCCTTGTAGCCGAACTTGTCCAGCGAGCCCCATGTCCTGACATGGTGGTCCGGGATGTCCTTGAAAAAAGCACGCTTTTTAATTTTCTCCGGGCTGTACATCCAGTGCGGATACCACTCCGTCTTGTATGCAGCCACGGAAAAAGGCGCCCAGTGAAAATAAATGCCGAGCTTGGCGTCCTCATACCAATCGGGCGCCTCGTAGTGCTTCAAAGACTCGCCGGTCGCTTCAAACTTTTGAGATTTGGCTTGATTGGTTCCTTCATCCAGACGGCGTATCCTGATATTGCGAAAGGATACGCGGGCCCCGTGGTCCTGCAGCAGGATGGGGCCGGTTTTGGCCTTGAAGAACTCCGGGGGCAATTCAAATTTTGTACCTGCCACCTCCTTATTTCTCTTCCTGACGATTTTCGACCATTCGCTGTCGGGGGCATGATCGATAGCGGCATGGATCGTCATATTGCCGTTTAGCCAGCAGATGAGTCGATCCGCACCGCCGTCGGGCGCCGGCATAAGCACAATCCGCACCGTATTCCATTCGCCGGGCTTTTTGGTGATGCCCGCCGGCGCGCCGATCAAGCCATACAAGGCGCCTGCCGAGCGCACGGGCTTGCCTTTGACGGTATACGAATCGTAAAGCTGAAACTCCGGCGCGACCATCCAGGGCAACCGCTTCGTCGTTTTCTCATCCACCCGGAACATGATCCCGCTGTTGCCGCGTTCGGCAATAGTCCACTCCAGCCGCAGATCGAAATACGCGAATTCTTCCTTTGTCACCAAGTCCTTGCCGCCCTTTTCCGTCAGGACCATCGCCCCGTCGATCACCCGCCACTGGGGCTTGATGGTGTCGGACCTGTAGTTTCGCCACTGATCCATCGTCTTGCCGTCAAAGAGCAGTTTGAATCCCCGCTCCTTCTCGTCCTGGCTCAACTGATTAACCTGGCCGGTCGAACCGTAAACGGCCCAACTCAGCAGGCAAATCAGAATGCATGAATACAACGTACACGTCACTTTGGTTTTGTCTACAGGCATTCGCAACTCCTTGCATTCTCCAGAACGCGTCACAATGTCCAGCCGTTATGATATTCGGGCTTGACAAGTTCGTTAGCCGTCGTTTTATTTTTCTCAAACTCCATCTTCTCGTCATCCCACAGCAGCTTGGCGCCGCTGTTGCGCATCGCGATAACGCCGAGCAGAACCATCTCGGTCAGCGCACCGCCGTAATCGAAGTTGCTGCCGGCCGGGTCGCCGCCTTTGCAGGCATTGATCCAGTCCTGATGGTGGCCGTCCACTCGTTTGATAGTCTTTTTCGCAGCCCCGCTCTTGATATACGCCTGCATTTTCTCTTCGGGAACTATTCTGGCGCCGTTGGCGCCGTGCGAACCGTGCTTGATGGCGCCCTTGTCGCCAATAATAAGTGCGCCGTTACCGCCAAAGCCCTTGGGCATATCTTTGTGGGGCGGCGGGAAAATACCGCCATCCCACCAGGTCAATTTGACCGGAGGCATATCGCCCCGAGCACCGAATTCCCAGGTTACTCGCGATGCGGCGGGGTAGGTTTCCTTCTTCATCGCCGCGATATCTTCGCCGATTTCCGATTTCCATCTCTTGGACCCGTCAAGAACCTTGCCCCAGAAATCCATGCCGGGGTTATACGAAGTATCGGCTATAACGCTTGCCGGGCCGCCAAGTTTCAATGCCCAGAACGCAGGATCAAGAATATGGCATCCCATATCGCCCAGAGCACCCGTACCAAAGTCAAGCCACCCGCGCCAGAAGACCGGGGCATAGATCGGATGATACGGGCGTTCCTTTACCGGACCAAGCCACAGCTTCCAGTCCAACGTATCGGGCACGGGCGGAGTTTCCGTCGGCCGCGGCAGACTCGATGGAAAAGCATAACCGCCCTGGGGTCGATTGCTCCATGCGTGAACCTCGCGGACATCGCCGATCGCGCCATCCTGTACCCACTCGCAGACCAGCCGGATATGTTCATCCGAATGACCCTGGTTGCCCATTTGTGTCTGCACCTTGTACTTGCGGGCCGCGGACATCATCTCACGAACCTCATAAACCGAATGAGCCAGTGGCTTTTCGCAATAGACATGCTTGCCGCGCTCCATCGCCGCCATCGCAGCGATATAGTGAGTATGGTCCGGAGTCGAAACGATGACCGCGTCGATATCCTTTTCCATCTTATCGAACATAACGCGAAAATCGCGAAATTTCTTCGCCGACGGGTATCTGTTGAAGTTGTTCTTCGCCCGCTCGAGATCGACATCGCACAAAGCGACGATATTTTGACCTTCCACACCCCTGAGGTTCGCCCATCCGCGTCCCGCCGCACCGATACAAGCGATATTCAACTTGTTGCTCGGAGCATCTTCGCCCATGACCTTGCCGGGAACAATGCTAAAGGCAAAGGCCGCCACCGCCACAGCCCCCATAAAAGTACGACGAGAAATTGTCCTGACATCTTTTTCTCTCACCATATCATCTCCCATTGAAATTCATATTGCTATTTTCGATGCCGCCTTCGCGGCTTGTGCCAAATGCGTGTCAAGGTGCATAGCCGGGGTTTGGCTCGGTTGGGATCGGGGCGTCAACGGCCTTTTGCCAGTTTGTAAGCATATTCAAAAGCTCATCCCTCCTGGCCTTGTTTGTATTGGCGAGATTCGTTGTTTCGCCGATATCGTTTTCCAGGTCGTAGAGTTCTATCGCGTTGTTCGTATCGATCGCGTCCGGGCCGCCGTCGAGAACCCATTCCTCGAAATACTGCAGCAGTTTCCACTTGCCCTTACGGATAACACTGACGGGCCTGGTTCGAAACTTCGTATCCCTCGAACCCTTGTAC
>JAGHBX010000287.1 GCA_021160785.1 Planctomycetota bacterium
ATCAAAATCGCGCCTGACGCCACCGACTGCCTGGTTTTTTGCGACCTCGTCGGCAGCGGCAAACCGGCCGGCAGCGGCAAAGCACGCGACGTCCTGGTAAAGGACCGCTACCACAACATCTGGGCATATAATCACTGGGGCAATCTGCTGTGGAAAGTTGCCGATCCCGGCGGGTTTCGTACGGCGCACCAGCCCTTTCCCGTCGATCTCGACCTGGACGGGCACGATGAAATAATGGCGGGCTACGCCATGCTCAACCATGACGGCTCGGTCCGCTGGGTATTTCAATCGCAGAAGGTTGACCAGAATCGCGGCCATCTCGATTGTGTCCGCATCCTGCGTCGCGGGGAAAGCCCGGCGGATTTCAGGCTTGTTTTGACGACCTGCGGGGCAAACAGTATCGCCATGATCGACGGCAACGGCAGGCATCTCTGGGAAGTCGCCGGATATCATTTCGAATCCATTGACATCGGCCGTGTCTTTGGCAAGCATCCCGGGCCGCAAATCCTTGTCGATATCGATCATCAGCCGGTGGGAAAGAGCCCGATGTGGATTTTAGACGAGAGGGGAGAGCGTCTTGCTCGGATCACCACCGATTACAGCCGGCATCACGCGCTGCTTGACTGGACCGGCGACGGCCTTGACGAAGTTATCGTTTCCAGCAACGGCGCTGTGTACGATAACGGCGGGCGTCGAATCGCCACGCTGACGGCACCCGATGATGAGGCGGTGATTGCCGGTGGCGACGGGGACGTGGAGCATCGGAGTATTCTGGTTGGCGATATGGACGGCGATGGTATACGGGATGTGATTATGGCGACGAATACAACGGTGTGCATCTACCGAAACGAACACGGCAAGAGAGGCGTCGGATCCGTTCCATTGGGAACCGGGGCAAACGTTACGCTGTATTGAAGGCGAAAATGAAAGGGGTAGCGATGAGCACGATAACACGCCGAAGGTTCCTGAAGGGTTCAATTGCCGCCAGCGCGATTTCGGCATTGCCTTACTCAAAGGCGGCGGGCGCAAACGACGACATTCGCGTCGCCGTTGTCGGAATCCGCAATCAGGGGGCCAACCACATTAACTGGTTCCGGAAGATACGCGGGGTTCGCGTCGTTGCCGTTTGCGATGCGGACAAGAGCATCCTGGACCGTGAAGTAAAGAAGTTTACCGACCGAAACGAACGTGTCGACGGTTATATCGACTTTCGGCGGATGCTCGACGACAAGAGCATCGATGCGGTAGTCACGGCGACGCCCAATCACTGGCATGCGCTGGTTACGATCTGGTCGTGTCAGGCGGGTAAGGATGTCTACGTCGAAAAACCCGTCTGCCACAACATCTTCGAAGGCCGGCAAATGGTTCGCGCCGCCCGAAAATATAACCGCATCGTGCAGTCGGGCACGCAGCGCCGCAGCGATGGTGGCTTGCGCCGGGCTGTCGACTATATCCAACAGGGCCATCTTGGAAAGATCAAGCTGGCGCGTGGGCTGTGCTATGTTCGCCGCGGCAGCATCGGCAAAGTCGACGGGCCTCAGCTCATTCCGCCGTCGGTGGATTACGATATGTGGTGCGGCCCGGCGGCGAAGGGACCGCTGATGCGAAAGAATCTGCATTACGACTGGCACTGGGTCTGGCCCACCGGCGACGGAGACCTGGGCAACAACGGGATTCATTTCATGGACGTTTGCCGCTGGGTCGTCGGCGCCGACAAACTCGCACCGCGCGTCATCAGCATCGGCGGTCGATTCGGGTACGTCGACGACGGCCGAACGCCGAATACCCAAATCATCTATCTCGATTATGAACCTGCACCGGTTATCTACGAAGTTCGCGGCCTTAGCCAGAACAAAGGCAGCAGTGTCATGGACAACTACCGCGGCATTCGAATCGACGTTGTCATCCAGTGCGAAGGCGGCTACCTCGCCGGAGGCTGGATATACGACAACGACGGCAAGAAGATCAAGCAGTTTGTCCGCGGCGGCGGGGGCGGCCATCACGCAAACTTTATCAAGGCCGTTCGCAGCAGAAAAACCACCGACCTCAACGCCGATATCCTCGAAGGGCATCTGTCCAGCAGTCTCTGCCACATGGGCAACATCTCGCATCGCCTGGGCAAAGAGGCCGGGCCCGAGGAAATCGCAGAATCGGTCAAAGGCAACAAGAACATGGTCGAGGCCTTCGGCCGCCTTGAGGGGCACCTTGCGGCAAATGAAGTCAACTTCAAACAGACCCCGCGAATTCTCGGTCTGCCGCTCGAATTCGACGGCGATGCCGAACGTTTCACAGGCGCCAACAGCGACGCGGCCAACGCACTTTTGACGAGGGACTACCGTAAGCCATTTGTCGTCCCGGAAAAGGTATGATCAGCCTTTGGCCGGTCCCCATCAAAGCAAGAAAATCAGTAGCATTTTAGCGATGTGAAGCAAAGCCGTGGTGAAGATATGGTGTGGCCTTTATGAAGGTTGGAAATCACAGGCAGGATGCCCGTGCCACAGGCGGCTAAAATGTTACGAAAATCACGTCTTTCCATCCACCGCTATCGACTGGCTGTGTACGGTTAGTGGTGGGCTAATCCCGATGAATCGGGACACCCTGCTATCTTAGTACCTATTATATCGTGCCGATGTGCGTGGCAATGGCCAGATCCTGCGATTGAAAAAGGTGGTAGAATTGTCAAATAGTGCTCCGCTTTTTTGGAAAACCGTCTTAATTGGCGTTCAAAATAAACCGATATATTTGCGCAGGGAAGTCGGAGTGCGACAGGATAAGTCGTTGTAATACAAGTGTTTACCTGGTCGACTATAGAAATGAAAGCAACTGACGGTACAAATGAGCCTGGGCAGACATCGGCAAGTGTTGCTTATCTGGACATACTTACTCCGCTTGCCAAAAGACTCAACTGTCTCGACAAGACGGAGATCGCCGAGATTTGCATCGCCGAGATCCCGCCGCTGGTGGGCGCGCGATTAGCTTCGCTTTATATTCTCGATGAGACCAGCGACATCCTGCATCTGGAGAAGAACAACCATCCGTTCCTGATTAATAACATCGTGTCGTTAAACCAGAATCCTCCCACGCCGATGGTCGCTGCGGTTCGCAGCAAGGAACTGATCGTCGCGGACGATATGGACACTTACAACCGCCCGCACATTGACGGTTCGCACCGGGCGTTTACACGGAATTACCGGACCAGCAGTTGCATTATCGCACCGCTGATCTGTCACGGCCGGGTCGTGGGCGTGCTCAACCTTGCCGACCGGGAAGATGGCGGCTCATTTACGGACGAAGATATCGCTGTCGTGGAACTGTTTCGCCAGTTGATCGGTGCATCGTTAGGTAATATCAACCTGTTCGAAAAGACGCAGCGTCAGGCGAAGACGGACGGTCTGACCGGTATGCTCAATCACCGCGCGTTCTACGGGATACTCGATGCGGAACTTAGAAGGTCGCAGCGTTACGGCGGACAGATATCGATCATCATGGCGGACATTGACAACCTCAAACCCATCAACGACACCTTCGGTCATCGTGCGGGTGATATGGCGATCAAGCAGATCAGTCGCCGCATCAGCGCATGCATTCGTCAAATCGATGCCGCGGCGCGTTACGGCGGCGATGAGTTTGCGATCATTCTGCCCAATACATCGCTTGCCGACGCAGTGGTCGTCGCCGAACGAATGGTTACGATGGTGTCGCAAACCCCGATGGCTTGGGAGGAGCAGGAGGTCGCACTGTCGATCAGTGTCGGTGTGGGCCAGTACGGCTCGGAAGAATGCCCCGACGATGTGACAAAAGCAACGGACAAGGCGCTCTACGCCGCCAAACAGGCCGGGAAGAACACTGTTAAGGTCTTCAAGCCATAATCCCAAATCCCCATCGTCAGATCAACCGAGTTCACACACAAAACCAGAGGCGTACATTAATTGTATGCATGGGGTGCATATTATGTCAATGCGATCACGATATTCGGCCCGGCTGTTCCGGAGTAAAAACCCCGTAAGTCTTTTATGAAGCGAACTTTAGGTGCATATACAGCTTGCTGGCACAGTTCTTGCTCATAATCCTATGATTGTTTTGGGAAAAATGAGAGCAAAAACTGTTTTATAAAGGAGCATTTGTGTTCTTGAAATTGCCTTACATTGCCGGTATTGTAGATTTTCGTGATAATAGGATTGTTTATTGAGGGAGCGATAAGATGATCAATCTTTATGCGGCGTGGATCGGGATTCTTGGCGGCTGCATCGCCGGGGCTGTCCAGGGGCTTTTCTTTCACAAAGACGACTGGCTGGACGGCTATAGCTCGTGGCGCAGGCGTTTGACAAGGTTGGGGCACATATCTTTTTTCGGCATCGGATTCATCAATTTTGCGTTTGCGGTGAGTCTGCGGCTGCTCGATTTGGAAGGGGAGTTGGTGCTGAGCAGCCGCCTGTTGATTGTGGCGCTGATAACGATGCCGCTTTTGTGCTATTTATCGGCGTTCAAGAAGCCGTTGAGGAATCTGTTCTTCATCCCTGCGGGGTCTGTGATTATAGCAATCCTGCTTTTTCTTTGGAGGATTATTGAGCAATGAAAATCGGACTTTTAGCGATAAGCGGTATCCGGGCGTGCGATCAGGAACTGCTGCGTCTGGGTTTGACGCTTCCGGGTTTTGTGGAACGGAGCAAGACGATTGCCTCGCTTCCGAGTCTTGGTCTTTTGACTTTGGCGGGGATGACGCCTTCGGCGCATGAGCTTAGTTATATCGAAGCGCCGGACCCTCTTGAATTCGAGGTCGTCGCCGGGCGGTTCGATCTTGTGGCGATTTCCAGTTACAGCGCCCAGATCAAGGAGGCCTACGACCTTGCGGGTCGATACCGGCAGGAAGGTGTGCCGGTTGTGATGGGCGGCCCGCATGTAAGCGCTCTGCCCGAGGAGGCTTTGCAGTATTGTGATGCGGTTGTGGCGGGTGAGGGTGAATCGCGGTGGCTGGATGTGTTAGCCGATTGCGAGCAAGGCAAAATGTCGGGCGTTTATGATTCCGCTGAGGATGATTTCGACATGGCCGACGCGCCCATGCCTGCATTTGAGATGTTGGATATATCGCAGTACAACCGGCTTACCGTTCAGACGAGTCGGGGCTGTCCGCACCGGTGCGAGTTCTGTGCAAGCTCGGTGATGCTGACGGAGCGTTACAAGCAAAAGCCTCCCGCGAAGGTGTTGGCCGAGATCGACCGGATACTGGACATTTGGCCGCGTCCGTTCATTGAGTTCGCCGACGACAACACGTTCGTGAACAGGTCGTACTGGAAGGAACTGCTCGCCGAGCTTGCCGAGAGGAAGATAAAGTGGTTTACCGAAACGGACCTGTCGGTTTGGGAGGATGCCGAACTGCTGAAACTCATGCGCAAAAGCGGCTGTGCGCAGGTTCTTATCGGCCTGGAAAGCCCCGTGCAGACGGGTCTTGGTGGGCTGGATCTCAGGAGCGACTGGAAGCTGAAAAGGTTTTCGCAGTACAGAACCGCGATCGAGACGATTCAGTCGCACGGTATTTCGGTCAACGGATGTTTTGTGATCGGGCTGGACGGGCATACGAAGGATATTTTCGACGAAGTTTTTGAATTTGTCAAAGACTCCGGGCTGCACGAGGTCCAGGTGACTATTCTCACGGCTTTTCCGGGCACGCCGCTGTATGCGCGACTCAAGGCCGCCGGCAGGCTGCTGGCGCCGGAGGCGTGGGAAAAATGCACACTGTTCGATCTAAACTTCCGGCCTAAGGATATGACCGTTGACGAACTGACCGATGGTTTCAGGAAATTAGCGGTAAGTCTTTACAGCGAGGAGTTTACAAAGTACCGCCGGGACAACTTCAAAAAGTTTCTTCACAAGCGCATGTCGCAGAAAGGGGACTGATGTCTTATGAAAATGAAAAGCCAGGTATCATTGCTTTTTCTTGTGGCGGCAATTTATGACGGGATCCTGGGCGGGGCATTTCTCATCGCTCCGCAGGCCCTGTTCAAGTGGCTTAACGTTACCGAGCCGAATCATTACGGCTATGTTCACTTTCCGGCGGCCTTGCTGATTGTCTTTGCCGTGATGTTTCTGAGCATCGCCTTAAAGCCGATAAGCAACCGCCGCCTGATCCCTTACGGCATAGGGCTCAAACTCAGCTACTGCGGCGTGGTATTCTGGCACTGGTTCGGCGGCGGAATTCCCAATATCTGGAAGCCGTTTGCCCTTTGCGACGTGGCTTTTATGGTCCTGTTCTTCCTGGCGCACGTATATCTCGCCGGTGCCGAACACCAAAGCATTAGCGAAAGCGCTGCGTCGTCATAATCATTCCCACCGGAGGCAACATTAGTGGCACGGCCATCCTGGCCGTGGTCTCCACGGGCTGGAAGCCCGTGCCACATAATTTACCTGCTTTTATGAAGTACACCCCGACACGGACGAATTATCAGAGGCTTCTTGACAAGTTTGCGTTTTTTGCGATACTAACGCGTCTATGGTTAGACGGATTGCGATATTGGGCTCTACGGGGTCGATTGGGACGAGCGCGCTGCGGGTGATCGAGGCGCTTGGCGAGGGATTTAAGGTTGTGGCGCTGAGTGCTCACAGCAATGTCGAGCTTCTTGCCGAGCAGGTCGGGCGGTTCGGGCCCGGGTTTGTGGCAGTGACGAATGCTGAGAAGGTGGGGGAGTTGGGTGAGCTTTTGCCGGATTATCGGGGGCGGATTATCGGCGGCCCGGAGAGTCTTGTTGAGTTGGCCGAGCTGGACGAGGTCGATATCGTGATTACGGCGGTGGTGGGAGCGGCCGGTCTTGGCGCGGTGTTAGCGGCGGCGGGCAGGGGAAAGCGGCTTGCGATTGCCAATAAGGAGCCGCTGGTTATCGCCGGAAAACTGCTGACGGAGACGGCTAAGGCCAATAATGCGACGATTTTGCCGATTGACAGTGAGCATTCGGCGGTTTTTCAGGCGATGCAGGCGGGCAGTCGCGACGAAGTGAGCAAGATAATCCTGACCGCCTCGGGAGGGCCTTTCCGGACGGCAGGCGCCGAAGAAATGCACAATGCCACGATTGCCGAGGCCCTGTCGCATCCGACGTGGAATATGGGACCCAAGATTACCGTCGATTCGGCGACGATGATGAATAAGGCCTTGGAGATTATCGAGGCGGTCTGGCTTTTTGGGGTCTCAGTCGACAAAATAGATGTTCTGGTGCACCCGGAGTCGGTGGTTCACTCGATGGTGGAATTTGTCGATGGTTCAGTAGTGGCTCAGTTGGGTACGCCCGATATGTGTCTGCCGATACAATACGCCATTACGTATCCGGAACGTGTCGAAGGGATTTCAAGCCATCTGCAGTTGGATCAATTGGGCTCTTTGACGTTCGGAAAACCGGATATGGAGCGGTTTAGAGCCCTTAAGCTGGGTTTTGAGGTGGCCAGGCTCGGTGGTTCGGCACCGGTGGTGTTCAATGCCGCCAACGAGGCGGCGGTGGCGCAATTCCTGGCGGGCAGGATAAAATTCGGACAAATTGTCGAACTTATTGCCGATTGCCTGGATAGACATACTGTCCGCCCGAGCGTATCGCTCGAGGAGTTATTGGATGCCGATGCGTGGGCGAGAGAAGAGGTTGGGCGGCGCGTCGGGTGAAGAATAGGAAACCGCCTGCGGCGGACGCTGTTTTATTCTGGATTCGGCGCCTTCGCGGGAATGACAAAAGCCGGCAAGATGCCGGCGGTACGTAGCGGGGGCGTCTCGCCCGCGGCGCGATTAAGTGCCGGCAAGATGCCAGCGGTACGGTATGCGTGAATGACAAGTGGTTTTGCGGTGGGGCGAGCCCCACGTTACATAATTATTGTTTGTGAGGTAATAGATGTCGGATAGCGAAAGTGTGCAGGAAAAGAAGGGCGGCCAGTTGCGTACGGTTGCAGGTAAGCTGGTGTTTGCCGCTGTGGCAGTGGCGGCGGTTGTGGTGATATTCAACCATTTGACTGCATTCTGGTATGTGCTTCTTGTGGCGCTTGGTTTCGGTGCGGTGATTATGATTCACGAGTTCGGCCATTTCATTGTCGCCAAGGTCTCCGGGATCAAGGTGGAGGCGTTTTCCATCGGCTTTCCGCCTACGCTGTTAGGGATACAGAAGACCGCCGACGGTATTCGGTTCCGTATTCTGCCGAAGTTCTTCAAGGGCGATGTCCCCGAGGGAGGCGATGTCGAAAGCGAAGGCGGACTGGTCTGCACCTTAGGCAAGGGCGGCGGCAAGGCATCCGATACGGAGTACCGAATCGGAATCATCCCGTTCGGCGGGTTTGTCAAGATGTTGGGCCAGGAAGACACCGGCACCGCCGAGAAAAGCGACGATCCGCGTTCATTTCTCAACA
>JAGHBX010000549.1 GCA_021160785.1 Planctomycetota bacterium
CTCCTGACCACCCACCCACATTTCATTTAGTAGTTAGCCCCGATGCGCATCGGGATCTCCGCTTCGCTCCGACATTTAGTATTTAGTTCCTGTTGCGAAAACAGCATTTGTCATTTCGAGTCCCGGCGCGCTGGGAAGAAATCTGCTAAAACAGTCCCGCGAAGCGGTTCCTTAAAAAAAAGCCGGCCCGACCTTTGGGCCGAGCTGGCTGGATTACTACTGTTGTTCTTTACGTACTCGCACGGATCAATCGCGATCCCCGCGCCCATGATGTCCGCGGGATTCTCTACCGCGTTCGCCACGCTGCCGGCCGTGTCCGCCTCTCTGTTCGCCTCGTCCGCCTCTTTGCGAACCCCACATGCCTGGTCCCGGTCCCCGTCGAGTCGAGCCATGACCCATGCGCATTTGGCGACCGGGCATGCCCATACGTCCTTGGCCTGCTCCGCGTCCACGCATACGCATTCCCATGCCCATGCCCATGCCAAACCCATGGCTGCTCCGACCTCTCATAAGGCGACCTCGCATAAATCCCATCGCCCCGCCCGGACCGCATCGGCTTGACGAACCGCCGAAAGCTCTTCCATGCCCAAACCCGCCGAATCCTCTGCCGGGACCGCCAATGCCTCGCCCGGGCCCTCTCCCGACGCCTGGCTTGCCCGGACCTTGCCTGCTCTGCCCGAACCGCTTGCGCATCTGTGCTATTCTACTGAGAATCTGCCCTAATTGGGGATGTGAACCTTGCACCCTTTTTCCCCATTGCTGTCCAAAGCCAAACCCGCGCATCGGACCCTGCGGACCCGCCTTGCCGGCGATTTTAGCCTTGCACATAGGGCACGGAGCGCCGGGCTTGCACTTGGGGCAACCATGTTTGGCAATCTTTCCCGATGCGCCTTTTCCAGGTCCGCCCGGACCTTTCATAAACCCCATGCCGCCTCCGGGACCTCGTCCCTTCATCGGCCCACCCGAACCCCACATCATGCCATGTGAACCTGGACGACCGGGCGTCATTTGCGGTCGCGGACCCCGCTGAGGCCTCGCCGGAGCCGCCTTGGCAGCGGCCGCCTGCGGACAACACGCATTCGCCTTCACCTCGCACAGCGGAGTCTTACCTGCCGGCTTCTGGGCTAACAACGACTCGCCCCCCAACAAAAGAACGGCAATAACCGCACATAAAGCAATCTTCTTAACCATTTTACACCCCTTTCAAGCTAAAATATTTTTCCCATAATTATCCGGATTTCCAAACAACAAGACGCGACCAGCGAACGCTTTATTGCAGACATGACAGAAATCGCCGCAAATCACCCGTCGAAAACCTGCTTACTGTCTGGTCCACTACGTCCATTCTGTCCACTTTGTCCATCGTGAAGTTCCTTTGCCCACCGCGTTACCTGATCGGCCGTCTGGCATCGCCGTGCAATCAAAGTCTTGCGTCGGGGGTCTTAGCGCTGCCATTGCTCAAGCCCCCGACGCCTGTGAACCCTCAGCGATATTCTGAACACCCGACCGCGCCGCCTCCATTGTGCTCTGTATTTGGAGATTTTCAAGGGCCCTTGATTGACGGCTGGTTCGGTGGTATGATGTTACTGTCAACCCGGTGCCGGAAACGGGTGTTTTCGCGGCCCGTGTACGCGATATCAGTTGGCGGGAGATTGAGATCATGGTTTCGAGAGGCCGATTTTTTATGCAGCATTACTTTCTGTTCTGTGCCATTGTCCTGCAGGCGGCGATTTGCTCCGCGGCGGGGCTGCCATCGCTTGAGACTGTCAACGGCGGAGTTATGCCGCAGGCCCTGAAGAACCTGCCCGCCGAGTTCGATGATTGTGAGGAGATCATCTTTGTCCAGCGCGGCGGATATGAAGACCCGCACTGGTATGCCAATATCGCCTACTACTGCGACGACGAGAACAAGCCCGCCTATACCCGCGGTGCTCAACTGTGCAAGTTGAATCTCGAGACCGGCCGCGTGAGCGTTCTGCTGGCCGCTGACGCCGGCTGCATCCGCGATCCGAAGGTTCATTACGATGCAAAGAAAATCATCTTTGCATGGCGCAAGGACGATTCTGAGCACTATCATCTCTATGAGATGAATATCGACGGCGGCGGCCTGCGACAGATCACTTCCGGGCCGTTCGACGATTACGAGCCCGAATACCTGCCCGACGGCGGGATCGTTTTTGTCTCCACCCGCGCCAAACGCTGGGTTGGCTGCTGGCTTACCCAGGTCGGAACCATCCATCGCTGCGACGCCGACGGCGCAAATATCAGGAGGCTCTCGTGCAATATCGAGCACGACAATACGCCGTCCGTTCTGCCCAGCGGACAGATCCTTTATATGCGATGGGAATACGTTGACCGCTCGCAGGTCGAGTACCACCACCTCTGGACGATGAACCCCGACGGCAGCAACCAAGCGGTATACTACGGCAACGAGACGTCGTGGGGTGTCTTCTTAGATTGCCGCCCCGTCCCCGGCGACGACCGGGTGATGGGAATCTATTCACCCGGCCACGGGCGACGCGATCATTACGGCTGGCTGTCGTTTTTCAGCACAAGGCACGGCCCGGACGACCCTAAGGGCCTGGAGCATATTGAGTTTAAATGGGGCAAGTCGACCTTAGCTGATCCCTGGCCGATGAGTGCAAACACTATCCTTGTCGCCGACCAGAGCAAGTCCCGGGTAATCATCGCCGAGAAGACCCCGGATAAATACACCACCCGGATACTTTACGAGATCAAGAACAACGACCGCAAATGGATCGTCCAGTCGCCGCGGCCGATCCTGACGCGACCGAGGGAAAGGGTCTTCGCCGACCGCAGCGATTATAGCAGTCCCACCGGAAGCCACATTCTGATCGACGTTTACAATTCCCAAAATATGAAAGGCGCCAAACGCGGCGAAATAGAGAAGCTGTTGATAATCGAGACGCTTGCAAAGCCGGTCAACTTCTCCGGCGGCCCGGACACACTGAGTTTTTTGGGCTCCTTTAATCTCGAACGCATCCTCGGTACGGTTCCGGTCGAGCCGGACGGGTCGGCGTATTTCGAACTGCCGGCCAACCGGCCTGTCTTTTATGTCGCACTGGATAAAAACAATCTGTCCGTCAAGCGGATGCAGAGCTTTACGTGTGTCGGTCCCGGCGAGACAATGGCCTGCCTGGGCTGTCATGAAAGCCGTCGGCATTCGCGCACAAGCTTTGGAGATACCGGCAGGATCATGGCCGTGCAGCGAGCCGCTTCGCCAATCACACCCGTCCCGGGCGCTCCGGATGTCCCGGACTTCATACGCGACGTTCAGCCCGTGCTCGATAAATACTGTATACGCTGCCACAACACCAAAGACCGCAAAGGCAAACTCTCGCTGGAAGGCGATATGGGCCACACCTTTTCGATCAGCTACTATTCGCTCCTCATGCGAAACCAGGTCGCCGACGGCAGAAACGGATTAGGCAATCAGCCAATCCGGTCCCTTGGCTCGAGCGCCTCGCCGCTGCTCCGTAAACTTGAAGGCACGCACCACAACATAAAGGCCGACTACGCCGACTGGATAAAGGTCTGGGCATGGACCGAGGCGGCCGCGCCGTTCTGCGGGACGTATGGAGGTCTCAGAAACGGCGCCCAGCAGGACACAAGAATCGGTGTGTTTGCAGGCCCTGCTCAGCGGATCCTACAGAAACGCTGCCACTCCTGCCACAATCCCAACGGCAAAGGCCCGAACAACCGCATTCCCGAAGGCTACGATCAAAACAAACGGAAACGCCAGATCAAACGCCCGACCGCCGCACACGAACGTATCGTCCTCGAAAACGATCCCATGCGATACTATAGCTTCAACGTGATCGTAAACGCCACCCGCCCCGATAAATCCGCCGTGCTAATGGCGCCGCTCGCCAAAGCCGCCGGCGGCTGGGGCGCCTGCGGCGACATCTTCAAATCAAAGGACGATCCCGACTACAAAGCCCTGTCGCAGGCGGCAAAAAACTGGCGGGGCGAATGGCTAAAGGCCCGCCGCTTCGGAGCCCCCAACTTCCAGGTCAATCGCCAGTACATCCGCGAAATGGTCCGTTTTGGAATCCTGCCCCAGGGAACCACACCGGACAAAGTAGACGCCTACAAGACAGATCGCCAATACTGGCAAATGTTCACACACCAGCCCGACAGCAAAAAACAATTAACCTCCCACCTGCCGTAAAGTCCGCGGCGACGGGGTGGCAGCCTTTTCGGCGCAGCCGAAAGGGATGGTTGATCTGTGGCAAACCATCCCTTTGCTGCGCTTCGCTCCGCAAAAGGCTGCCACCCTTTCAGGCTAAACATGCACTAATGGGAGGCTACAGGTCCGTAATGTCAGGGCGAAGTTTTTCCTTGACAAGCTTTTCGGCCGACATTATTTTGGTGGGTTTCGTGTCACCTCCTATTGATGGATCGTTAGTTTATCCTGGACATGTTTGCCATGTTTGAGTTATTAATAAATTGCTTTGGAAGGTTTTTTTCATGGACACCGCCGAAATAATTGCAATGTTTGACAAGTACGTTATCGCCAACTACGGACGCCTGCCGCGTGTTATCGTCCAGGGCGAGGGAAACTACCTGTACGACGCCGAGGGCACTAAGATACTGGATATGTTCCCCGGCTGGGCGGTCAGCGGGATCGGGCATTGCCATCCCAAAGTCGTCGAGGCAATCCGCGCCCAAGCCGGCCAACTGCTGCATATCGACAATACGTTCTATATCCCGCAGCAGGGGCAATTAGCAAAGATGCTCTCCCAGCGGGCCTTTGGCGGCAAGTGCTTTTTCTGCAACAGCGGCGCTGAAGCCAACGAAGCTGCGCTGAAATTAGCCCGCAAACATACGCCGAGAGAGAAGTATAAATTCATCACGGCGGAGGGCAGTTTTCACGGAAGAACCTTTGCAACGGTGACCGCAACCGCCCAGCCCAAGTATCACGACGGCTTCCTGCCGATGCTGCCGGGTTTCGAGTATGTGCCCTTTAACGATTGCGAGGCGATGGAGGCGGCGTTTTCCGACGAGGTCGCTGGCGTCATGATCGAGCCCATCCAGGGAGAAGGCGGCATCAACGTCGCAACGGAAGAATACATGCAGACGATCCGTCGGCTCTGCGACGAAAACGGCGCCGTCATGATGCTTGACGAAGTCCAGACCGGCATGGGCAGGACGGGTGAGTGGTTCGGCTATAAGCACTACGACGTCATGCCCGACATTATCACGATGGCAAAGGCCTTGGGCGGCGGCGTAGCAATCGGCGCGATGATGGCGACCGAACATATCGCCGCGTCGCTCGTGCCCGGTACGCACGCGTCGACTTTCGGCGGAAATCCGTTGGCGTGCGCGGCGGGTATCGCCGTCATCGAGGCAATCGAAGAAGAATATCTTCTCGATAACGCAATCAAGATGGGACAATATGCCGCCGATAAACTCCAACAGCTTAAGGAAAAGCACCCTGTCATCGATCATGTCAGAGGCAAGGGCCTGATGATCGGCATCAAGTTGACCGGGCCCGGTGCAAAGATAGTCGACGGCTGCCTTGAAAAAGGCCTGCGCATCAACTGCACACAGGGCGACGTTTTGCGGTTTATGCCTTCAATGACCGTGACCAGTGAGCAGATCGACCAGGCAATCGAAATCCTTGATAGTGTACTCGCACAGGAGAGTTGAAAAATGGAAAACTTCCTGTCCATCAGCAAATGCTCGACGGCGCAGCTTCAGGAGCTGCTCGAACTGAGCGCCGAACTCAAGAAAAGTTACAAGAACGGCCTGCGGGATTTGTGCCTTGCGGGCAAGAGTCTTGCGATGCTGTTTGAAAAAACCAGCCTGCGGACCCGCATCAGCTTCCAGGTCGCGATGGCCGATTTAGGCGGACACGCCCTATACCTCAAGCCCGAGGACATCGGCATCATAGGCAAGCGCGAGCCGGCAAAGGATATGGCAAGGGTGCTCAGCAGATACGTCCACGGCATTATGGCCCGGACGTTTTCTCACGATACAATCATTGAGTTTACCAGGTTCGCAACGGTTCCGGTGATCAATGCGCTCAGCGACTGGTCGCATCCCTGCCAGGCGATGGCCGACGTCCTCACGATAAAGGAGCATTGCGGCCGACTCGAAGGCATAAAGATAGCCTATGTAGGCGACGGCAATAATGTCGCCCGCTCATTAGCATTCGCCTGCGCCAAGCTCAGCATGAAGTTTGTTTGCGCCTCGCCTGCAGGCTACGAACTCGACGCCGATTCGATCGGTCGGGTCAACGACATAGCCGCCGACACCGCCCTGCAAATCAGCGACCCCATCGCCGCCGTCAAAGACGCAGACATTGTCTACACCGACACATGGACGAGCATGGGCCAGGAGGACGAAAAGGCAAAACGCATCAAAGACTTCGAGGGCTTCCAGGTAAATGCCCAACTGTTGAACAATGCACCCGACAGCGTAAAGGTCATGCACTGTCTGCCCGCATACAGGGGCCAGGAAATAACGGACGAAGTCGCAGAAGCGCCAAACTCAATAATCTTCGACCAGGCCGAAAACCGACTGCACTTCCAGCGGGCGCTGCTGAAAAAACTGCTCTCCAAATGAATTTGCCCTTAATTTTCTTGCAATACGCATCTGTGGAGTGTAAAGTCGCCGGAAGGTTGCAATGAGTATCATTTTCAAAAGAACATTATTCGACCTAAAGCCTTATGATAAAAGGCATTAGGGCGGTTAGCTCAGTTGGCTAGAGCGCCTGCTCGACACGCAGGAGGCCACAGGTTCAAGTCCTGTACCGCCCACTTTTTCAGCCCGTTGTCAGATGATGACAATTGGGCTTTTTTTATGCCTAAGAGCAGGGTTTTTGAGGTTCTTAACTGCATACTAAACAGCGCCCTATCAAACGGAAAACCGGAATATTGTTGTCGAATCGAACTCCTCGTCCGGGCGAAGGACGACGGAGGGGAAACCGGGCTTATTCGGCGAATCCGGGGCATGCTGGGTTTCCACGCAGAAGGCGTGATGGCGGTTGTATTCTTTGCCGCCCCTGCCCTTTAGGCCCCGGATGTGATTCGCCGTAATCGATGACACCGAGGCTTGCCTTGTTGGAGTTGGTCACGGTATAAAGCGTAACCGTGTCGCCAGCCGGGGTCTTGCCGAATGGCTTCGCACGAACATCGATTTCGGCAACCGCTGGCGAACCCCAGATCATCAGAATGAATATTATGTATTTGGCACGCATCATATTATTTCTCGGGAGTAATTACGTGAAGGACAAACATCTGCCGGGTTCCATTCTCGGCAAGGCCGGGTATAAGGATCGCATCGTTGGTGCGGTTCCAGCGCGGGGCCGGATCGATACGGATATCGCCGCTGTATCCGCCTTTATCAATCCCTTTACTGCGAACAAAGGCGCCGTCGCTGCGCCGATATATCGCGTAATAGTTTTTATTTCCTCTCCCGTAGCCATTGGCAAACCAGTCGCCATTGGGAGAAAGCGAAATATCGCCCTCTGGTTTGGGGAATATTTCGGGTGTGCCTATTTGACCGATGACCTTCTTCTTCTCTATATCATAGCGAACTTGCCTGTCCCCTTCCCGGCCGATGATGACATTACCCTCGTCCCATTCGGGATGCCCCCCGACGAATTGGTCGTGCAGTGTCAGCCCTGTTCCGTCGGCATTGATCGAACACGGCGTGTTGACCTTGTCGCCTTTATCGCGCATCGTTTTGCTCCATCCGCCTCTTACGAAGAAGTAAACGGCGTCGCTGTCCCGGTTCCAAAGCGTGTGGTTGATGAACAAACCTGTGTGATCTAAATCGGGTCTGCGTTTTCTCAACTCCTTATCGAGTTGACGATAAGAAACGAGCAATCGCTTTTTGCCTGTTTTGATATCCACGATGAAGATGCCGTCGTTATCCGGTGCTATTTCGTCTTTGGACCAGTCCAGAGCTTGCGGGTAACCGGTCACCAGTCGCAGTCTCGCCAGGCGGCCGTAATTTATGGCAAGAAATGCCGAACCGTCCGCGGCGACGCCGCCGTTGCCGACAGGTGTGTCGTCGAATTTGTATTCGCGGACGCGTTTTTTCTTTTCAATGTCGTACAGAACGGTAAACACTTTGCCCGTCTTGACATCCCGGTCGTTAAAGAAGAACTGTGTTTCGGGTTTCAGCGGGTTCCAATAGAACATAGTCCCCTGCTGCGGATTCCAGGCGTGGCATTTATCCAGGCGAATAATTTTGTTGTCGTCATGGGTATCGACAAGGATCACCGTAGCGAACTCTTCGGGAGTGGGCAGGCGATCGATTCTGTCGATTTCAAGGCCTAATACATATCGACCGCTTGCGTTCCAGGGAATAGTCCGGCATTGGCCGATATAGCCGAAGAAATGATGTTTAGTACCGGAGGTGATCTGCTCGACGGAGAGTTTAAGATTTGCAGGTTCCGATCCGCAGGCCGCTATTCCGCCCAGGGCAAATACCAGGCAGAATAAGTAAACGCCCCGTTTCAGGCTGCGCTGATTCGATTGAGTGCTTTTCATTTCTACCTCACTTAAACAGATATTTCACATTAAACGGTTGCAGGACTTAATTTCCCCTGTGCGACCTCGGCAATCTTACCATGTTCACCTTGAACAGTCAAAAATTTACTTCTTCGGACGCCAGTAGAAACTTTGCGCCTTTTCGTACTGCCCCATGATTCGCGATTCCTTATACTGGTTGCGGCGCAGTTTGAGATACATCCGTCCAAACAGAATCGGCGGCGCTGTCTCGATCAGGGCGCTATATCGCGGAGTATTGAACACGGACTGATGATAGAGAAACATCTCGTGCGAGAAATGCAGGCGCCTCACTGCGTCGAAGATATCGGAAGAGTCGTTGCCTTCGGCTAATAGTTCGGCGATATCGCGGAGGCTTTGGGCGATCTTCTTTCGGTAGTCTATTTCGTGGCCTTCTTTTTTGCGAACAC
>JAGHBX010000524.1 GCA_021160785.1 Planctomycetota bacterium
CAGAGTCAAACTTGACCGACATCAGACCAATCTCATGGCCCGGCGAGATCTGATTGAGCTGGCACAGACCCGGCAAATCTGGCACCGAATCGAAGAAACCAACTCCTCCGAGGAAGAGCGATCTAAAGCCGCGGCCCGCATCGAACAACTCAAAGGCTTCTGGTTGCAGATACAAGGCGTCATCATGCTTGATTTGTTTACCACGATCATGCTCCTTGGCGGCGTCAGAATGATCGTTCGGCTCTATAACGAGGAATACTTCTTGAAGACTCCGGCTGTGCTTAAACGATTTCTCGTCGTCGGCGCCGGCGACGCCGGCGAAGCACTGCTCCGTGAAATGATGCGCTTAAAAATGGATGAGTACCGCGTCGTCGGATTTATCGATGACGACCCCGCAAAGCAGGGCATGAGAATCCACGGTGTAACCGTTCTCGGCGCCGTCGATAAGCTGCCGGAGATTTGCA
This sequence comes from Planctomycetota bacterium, assembly GCA_021160785.1. Taxonomy (GTDB): domain Bacteria; phylum Planctomycetota; class Phycisphaerae; order Sedimentisphaerales; family Anaerohalosphaeraceae; genus B28-G16. The sequence goes on from JAGHBX010000524.1 coordinate 465, forward strand.
CCGAGCAGAAAATCGACGAAATCGGCATCGCCTTGCCCAGCGCAAGCCATAAACAGCTCAGACGCGTTGTTCAGGTCTGCCAGGGAACAAATATCCGCTTCCGCACCGTACCCTCGATTACCGACATCGCATCCGGAAAACTCCGTGTCTCGCAAATCCGGGACGTCGACATCAACGACCTGCTCGGAAGAGATGTCGTCGAGCTTGACCTCGACGAAATCGAACGCTTTCTCAAGGGAAAAACCATCTTCGTCACCGGCGCCGGCGGCTCCATTGGTTCGGAAATGTGTCGCCAGGTATGCAACTTCAAACCGAAACTTCTCCTACTGGCCGAACAGGCCGAAAACCCGCTGTTCTTTATCGAACGCGAACTGAAAACCGCATTCGACGACGTAAGGATACTGCCCCTTGTCTGCGATATCACCGATAAGCCGCGTCTCCGGCAGTTGTTCGCACAATACAAGCCGCAGGTCGTCATCCACGCCGCCGCCCACAAGCATGTACCCCTCATGGAAACCAACCCCGGAGAGGCCGTTAAGAATAATGTCATCGGTACTATGACCGTTGCCGAAGCCGCCGATGACTCCGGCGTCGACAACTTCGTCATGATCAGCACAGACAAGGCCGTCAACCCCACCAGCATCATGGGCTCCACAAAACGAGTCGCAGAGACGTACATCCAGGACCTCAACAGCACCAGCAAGACGCACTTCGTCACCGTCCGATTCGGAAATGTTCTCGGATCAAACGGCTCCGTCGTGCCCATCTTCAAGAAACAGATCGCCGACGGAGGACCCGTCACCGTCACCCATCCCGAAATGCGACGATACTTCATGACTATACCCGAAGCCAGCCAGCTTGTCCTCCAGGCCGCCACTATGGGACAGGGCGGCGAAATCTTCGTTCTCGATATGGGAGAGCCCGTCAAGATACTGAACCTCGCCACCGAACTGATCACGCTCAGCGGTTTCAAGCCGAACGAAGATATCGAAATCATCTTCACCGGAATGAGACCCGGCGAAAAACTCTTCGAGGAACTCTCCATCGAAGGCGAAGACATGCTCCCCACGCACCACCCCAAAATCGGAGTCTGGAAAAACATCCCAAAAGACAGGCAGACCCTCCGATCCGAAATCGCAAAACTCATCGACGTCGCACAGAACCAGGATTACGACGCCATCGTCAACGCAATCAAAATCCTCATCCCCGAATACCTCGGCGACAAGAACAACAACCAGTGACACCAATCACACTAAAAAAAGAGCGTTTGTACGCGGATAAGTCGCTTTAGGACAACACATCACAATTTCTCTCGCGGAAATTTATTACCCTTAAGGTCATCGGTTCGGCTTCACCTTCCGTTCGTTCCGATCCATCACATTTTCATAATAGTTCGCAAAGCGGCCAGGAGCATATTAACATGGTTTTGCGTGCAACTGCAGCCCATCAGGCCTATCCGCCAGACCTTGCCGGAGAAGTCGCCTAATCCGCCGCCTATTTCGATGTTATACTCGTCGAGCAGGCGCCGCCGCACCGCAGCGTCATCGACGCCGGCGGGGATTTTTACGGCATTCAGCATCGGCAGGCGATACTCTGACGGGACAAGAAACTCAAAGCCCAACTCTTCCAGACCCTGCCGCAGCAGCTCATGATTGCGGCGATGGCGCGCAAAGCGCGCTTCCAGCCCCTCCTCGAATATCAGGCTCAGCGCCTCATACAGGGCATACACCATGGAGATAGGCGCCGTATGGTGATAGGCCCGCTTGGCGCCTGCCCAGTATTTCCTGACCATGCTCAGGTCCAGATACCAGCTCTGGACCCTGGTCTTTCTCTTGTCCATCGCCTCGACAGCCGCCGGACCAAACGAAACGGGCGAAAGTCCGGGTGGTGCGCTGATGCATTTTTGCGTGCCGCTGTAAACGGCGTCGATGCCCCACTCATCCACCAGAATCTCCGTTCCGCCTAAAGATGTTACCGTATCGACCAGCAGCAGGGCGCCTGCATCGTGGACGATCTTACTGATCTCTTCCAGCGGCTGAAGTACGCCTGTAGAGGTCTCTGCGTGAACGATCGCCACGAGTTTGGGGCTGCACCCTTCAAGCGTTTTTTTCACTTCGGCAGGCTCGATGATACTCCCCCACGGTGCATCGAGGCGAACGAGTTTCGCCCCGCCCCGCTCGACGTTGTCACACATACGGTTTCCGAATACGCCGTTTACACAAACAAGCGCCTCATCGCCCGGCTCGAGCAGGTTCACAAAACACGTCTCCATACCCGCGCTGCCGGTAGCCGAAACGGGAAACGTAACCTCGTTTTTCGTCTGGAGCAACCGCCGCAGCATATCCATCACGTCATCCATAATCGCAATGAACTGCGGATCGAGATGTCCGATCAACGGCGTCGCCATCGCCTTGAGCACCCGCGGATGAACATCACTGGGCCCCGGCCCCATCAAAAATCGTGCTGTCGGATCCAATTGACTTGTCGCTGACATAATCTTCTCCTCAAAATGCTTATTGAAAAAGGTCATGCCAACGTATGATACCCGAATCATGCAGGGATGCAAAGGACTAAGAAAGGTGGGGTTTGCCCCGCCAAAACGATCGGCACAAATTCCGGCTAATTCCGGCAGAGGCGTGAGCGGATGATTTTTGCCCGCATAGCGTCTCTGTGGTCGGGGTCCAGCGTCTGGCCGGAATTGAGTTGGAGATGCGCCGGCTGCGTGAGCATGAACAGTTCATTGACGGCGTCGAGTGATATGCCGTTTACTCTGCCCAGGTTGATTCCCATTCGAACGTGGCTGAGCAGAAAGAGCGCTTCCTGCGAGCTGATCAGCCGGGCGCTTCTGAGCACGCCGAGGGCGCGCTGGATCTTGTCGTCGAGTGCATCCGCCTGCTGAGTGAGGAGAGTCTGCCGGGCCATCGCCTCGAACTGCGTGATCTTGGGAACGATGGAGTTGGAGAATTCTTCGACAATCTGCTCCTCGGATACGCCGAGAGTGACCTGGTTGGAAAGCTGGAAAAAATCGCCTACCGCATCGGTGCCCTCGCCGAACAACCCCCTGACCATCAGGTCGGTATCGCGGGCGGCGTTAAAAAACTTGTCGATCTGGCCGGTCATTTTCAGCGCCGGAAGATGCAGCATAACCGACACCCTGATCCCCGTGCCGAGATTCGTCGGGCACGCCGTAAGATAACCGTAATTGGCATCGAAGGCATACTGGACTTTCTTCTCGATCTCACTGTCGATGTTGTCGATCTGTCGCCAGCATTCCTTCAGTTGCAGACCTGTCTTGAAAACCTGCACTCGCAGGTGGTCCTCCTCGTTTATCATGGCGGTGAACGATTCGCTGGGCGCGATAATAGCGCCTCGCGGGCCTTTGCCGCCGGCATGACGACGACTGATAAGGTGCCTCTCGACCAGCATATCCTGTTCCAGCGGAGACGACTCACTGACGTCGACGTAAAAAACCTTCTCGCCTAAATCCAGCGAAAGAATGGCCTCCTTGAGTTCTTCCAGCAACCGGGCCTGCTTTTCGGCGCTCAGACATGTGAGGAATTCATAGCCGCCCAAGTTCCGGGCCAGGCGAATGCGCGACGAAATGACGATTTCGGCGCCCGGGCCGGAACCGTCGAACCACTGACTGACATGATGACTCAAATCCGCAGGTCTCATTTCACCTTCTCTATCATATCCCTGAGTTTCGCGGCCGTTTCATAATCCTCATCTCTGACCGCCTCGTCGAGCTGTTGTTTCAGATTTATAAGCTTGATCCGGTCGCGCGTATCGGCAGGCGCCGTTGAAGGCGTCTTGCCGCAATGTCGAGTGTTGCCGTTATGCGCCCTTTCAATGATCATCTTGAGTTGGTCGCCGAAGACATCGTAATCGTGCGGACAACCCAACAGACTCTTCTCGGCGAATTGCTTCAGCGTCATTCCGCAGGAGGGGCATTGGATGTCCGCCGACAAATCCGGTCCGCCCCCCGATTCGGACTGAGCGGCCAGAAGCGTACTGAGCAGTTCGTTGATGGGAATCTGACTCTTCACCGCCAGACCCTGCTTCTGTGCGCACGCCTCACAAAGATGCGTCTCGGCGCGAAGCCCTTCGGTGATCTCGGTCAGATGGATCGTAGCGGTTTGTTCATTGCACGATTGACACAGCATAAAGTCCCGACCTCTCTAAAACGTATTTGCCCCAACCCTGCATTACTGCCCTCAAGAATATATCGTCAATAAACGCAAATCACTACACTTCAAACCGGTCATCGGCAGTATTTTGTCCAGCAGCCGTCGGCTTCCATCACTTCTGCATAATCCAGCTTCAGCCGGCTCGCCAACATCGGCTCGATTCTGTCATATATATATTTAGCCACATTCTCCGCCGAGGCATTGCAACCTGCAAAACAGTCCAACTGCTCCAGTCTCGCC
>JAGHBX010000085.1 GCA_021160785.1 Planctomycetota bacterium
GTAAAAAAGAACTTCGTCCCCCTTCGTGTCTTCGTGGTGAATTTTATTTAATATTGGACATCTACCAAACTTTATGGTATAATGCGTTGCGTAATTAGGGATAAAGCAACACCAAAAACAGGGGGAGTTACAAACCATGCACAACCAACCACCATCAGATAGAACGCGCGCGGCGTTTCGCCGTCCTGAGCTTGCCGAAGGATCCTCTCCTGAATTCTGGCTCCTGTCTTCTGGATTCTTTCCAAATATGCAAAACGAACCCAATCTCCCGTACGGGCACGGTCCCGGCGCGCCGGGATGCCCCAAATATGCGAAACGAACCCAATCTTAACAAACCAATAAGCCGAAAAGGCGTTAAGTTCTTATGCCATAAGCACTTAGGGTAATTTAGCCGAGGTGTGCGTTCTATCTAATGGGGGTGTTTTTTTGGCCACCTGATTGTGGTATCATAGTGGGAATGGTGGGCTAATCCCGATGAATCGGGACACCCTACTGCTACTTGCCCGCGTACAAACGGGAATTGGCAATCGTGAGCAGCATTTGGGATTGTATATTGTGTTCAGATTGAGGAGATAGTAATGGATCGACGGGAGTTTTTGAAGAGAGTTGGGCTGGCGTCTGCGGCGATAGCGACGGCGGGGTGTGTTAGTACCGGGCAGCTCGATGCCGCAAATCGCAAGCGGCCTAATATTCTTTTTATTATGCTTGATGACCTTGGGCCGGAGTGGGTTAGCTGTTATGGGGCAGAAGGTATCGAGACGCCGAACGCCGATGCGCTTGCCGAAGGCGGTATTCGGTTTACCAATGCTTATTCGATGCCTAAGTGTACGCCGACTCGTGCGACGCTGCTGACGGGTCAGTATCCGTTTCGGCATGGTTGGGTGAATCACTGGGATGTGCCTCGCTGGGGCGCCGGCTGCCATTTCGACTGGAAGCACAACACGACGTTTGCGCATATTCTCAAGAAAGCCGGTTACGCCACGGCGGCGGCTGGGAAATGGCAGATCAGCGACTTCCGTGTCGTACCCGATGCGATGGTCAAGTGCGGTTTCGATGAGTACTGCATGTGGACGGGTTTTGAGACGGGCAACAAGCCGAGCGGCAAACGCTACTGGGATCCTTATCTGCATACCAAAGACGGTAGCAAGACGTACAAGGGGCAATTCAGTGAGGCCATTTTCTCCGACTTCCTGATCGACTTTATGAAACGCAACAGGGACAAGCCGATGCTGATGTACTATCCGATGTGCCTGCCGCACGGGCCGTTGACGACCACGCCGTTAGAGCCGAAAGCAGCGGGGAAGATGGACACGTTCAGTGCGATGGTGCGGTATTGCGATTATATTTTAGGCAAGCTTGTAAAGGGGCTGGATGATCTTGGGCTTCGTGAGAATACGATTGTTATCTGGACGACGGACAACGGGACCTCCGGCGGTATCCGTAACAAGATGAATGGCCGCGAGGTCAAAGGGGGCAAGGGTAAGATCAGTGAGAACGGCTGCGGGGCGCCGTTTATTGTGAACTGTCCGGGGCGCGTTCCGTCGGGTGTGGTTACCGATGCGCTGACGGACTTTACGGATATGCTTCCGACGTTTGCCGAACTTGGCGGGGCGAAACTGCCTGCGGGCAAGGTTATCGACGGCAAATCGATTGCGCCGTTTATCTTAGGCAAGGCAAAAGATACGCCGCGTGAGTGGATCATGGCGATGGGCGGCGGTGTCGCCAGGCTGGAGGGGGGGCGTGTTGTGCCTGCCGTTGACTATGCCGACCGAGTCGTTCGTAATAAGCGATATAAGCTTTGGGTAACGAGCAAGGGCAATAGGCTGTTCGATATGATTGCCGATCCGGGCGAGCAAAACGATTTGATTGGGAGTAGCGACGCGGGCGTTGCCAAGGCGCAGAAGAAGCTCGAAGCTGTTGTCAAGCAGTTTCCGTCTAAGGACGGCGCGCCGCAATATGACCCGACGCCGGCGCAGCCGTGGGATGTGCGCGCCAAAGGCAAGAAAAAGTGACGGAGAATAAAGATTGCAGGCTGCTGCCGGCGGTACGGGGCGTCTTAGTTCTGCCGGCGAATGTCTACGCTTTTGGCGTGGGCGTCGAGTCCTTCGGTCATTGCAAGGCGGATGATGTCGTCGGCGCTCTCGAGCAGTTTGGCTTTGTTACAGGCGATGATGCTCGAGGATTTGACAAAGTCGTTGCTGGATAAGGCACTGAAGGATCTGGCGCCGGCGCCGGTGGGCAGTGTGTGGCTGGGGCCCGCCCAGTAATCGCCGACTGCGACGGGGCTGTATTCGCCGATGAATATTGCGCCGGCGTTTTGTATCTTCCCGGCGAGGCCTGCGCTGTCCGGGCCGCATTGGATCTGCAGATGTTCCGCCGCAAAATCGTTGGCGAAGTCGACCGCTTTATCCAATGAATCAAAGACGACGATTTTACTGTAGCTATTGAGACAATTGATGGTGTCTTTGTCGCGGCTGAGTTGCGCTGCCTGATCTTTCAGGGCGGTGAGTATCTTGTCAGCCAGATCCTGCGAGTTGGTGGCGACAACCGCAGAACCGGGGTTATGCTCGGCCTGGCTGAGCATATCCGCCGCCACCCAGGCGGGATTTGCGTTCTTGTCGGCGATGATCAGGACCTCGCTGGGGCCTGCGATGGAATCAATGCCGACGTAACCAAAGACGAGTTTCTTGGCGGTCTGGACCCACCGATTTCCGGGTCCGACGATTTTGTCGACTTTTGGAATGGTTTCGCTGCCGTAGGCCATCGCCGCGACGGCCTGGGCGCCGCCGACGCGGTAGACTTCCTCGATCCCCAGTTCATGGCAAACCGCCAGGATAACCGGATGGATGCTTCCGGCATATCGCGGCGGCGAGACGACTACAATTTGTTCGACACCCGCCACCTGGGCCGGTACGACAGTCATAATCACCGTTGACGGCAGCGGCGCCGACGCTCCGGGCACACAGACGCCCACTCTCTGTATCGGCGTATATTTTATGCCCGGATGCGTATTACTCTTGCCGATAAAGATTTCGGATTGATATTTACGCACGTTGGCAATCGCCTGCCGCAAAGAAGCCAGCAGTTTGGGGTCAGCCTGGTCATGAGCGGTTTTCAATTCCTGCTTACTGACTTTAAGCGTATCGGGCGTGAGCTTAACACCGTCATGCTTTTCCGTCAGTTCGATCAGGGCTTGATCCCCTCGTCGCCCCACATCACGCACGATTTCAAGGACGTCGGAATATTCAGGGCTGTCGAGCCCGAATCTGGCGGCTTCGATAAGTCTCTGGCGCAGAGCATCTATCTGTTCAGCAAAGTCTTCCCGGGCCGATGTAATGAGAATCTCATCAAGAGTTACCGCCATATGATTACTTCCTATCGTGCGAAATTGCCGTGCGAATAGGTCCGCGTCGCCCGCTGCAGGAGCATGTATCTTTGTCCCTTGTACATGGTTATTACGCCCGACACACGAAACCGCTGCCTGACGATCGGCGTATCGATGAGACTTTTCTCGGTCGCTTCGAGAGTCTCACAAGGCAGCAGCCTGAAGTGAAGGTGGTCAATGTTTCTGCCCAGACCGTCGATGGTGAACACTTTAGTGCTGTCGTCGATAATCACAAAGCCGGTCCGATTGGCGCAGATGACATCCCTTTGGGTTTCGAGTATGTCGTCGAGCTTTGCCAGGTTCACTACGCGTTTTGGCTTGAGGCGTTCGAGCACTTCGGCGGGTATGATCGATTCTTCGTCGGAACTGCCGGTATCACCTGTCCGGTCCTTTTGTTCTTCCGTCTCGTCAATGTTGCTTAGCGGAACAAAGTAAATCGGAAACAGGAAATTCCTGTTGAGCAGGTTCTCATCGAGGAACTTCAAGTCAATCTCCTGCTTGTTCATGACCTTCCTGTTGGCGAACTTTCTGCTGGGCAGCTTGTCGATGAGCACGTTGCGGTTGGAGTACCGTGTAATCCTCGCCCAAAGCCTGACATGAATCGCCTCGTCGCCAGCCGCCAGCGATGTCATCCGCTCCAACGTGCTCGAAGGCAGCATCTCGGTCGGTTCGCCGGCCTTGATCGTGCCTCTGCCGTCGGTGATATTCACCTCCGCGGTGAAAAACCATGTGTTCGACTCGGCCGCCTTAGTCAGTTTTCCGTTAACGGCGCTGACCATAGATCCCTCGCGAAGAGGCCTGGCGACTTCCTGCGCCTTCGCCCCGGCGCGGGCAACCACAGGCGCAAGCCCCACGACAAGCACCGCACAATACAAAAAAAGCCTTTTCATAACCATACCCTCATTTAATCCTTCCCAAAAGCTCCGGAAACCAACATTTCAACCGCCTGACGGGGTCCACCCGCGACGGCCACACACTTTACACACTCCGGATCGGCCTGTTTCATCAGTCCGATGAGGTCGCTCCAGAAGTCGCCCACTACTATAATCGGTTTATACGCCGAAGGAAAGCACTTGTTTTTCAGTTCCCATACCTGGGCCAGCTCCAGAAGCGTTCCCGTACCGCCCGGCAGCACAAAATACGCACTTCCCAGCTCCACAAGGGTCCTGAGCCGCTCCTGGAGGCTGTCTGTCGGCATCTCCTGGGTCAGATATTCGTTCGCCCGCCCGCGTCCAAAGGCCGAACACGTTACCCCGATCACCTCGCCGCCCGCCTGGCGCGCCCCTTTTGCCGCGGCCAACATGGTCCCGCCGTAGCCGCCGTTGGCGATGGTATAGCCCCGGGATGCGAGAAGCCGACCCAATTCCACAGCCGATTCGAATACATCGTCGCCGGGAAGAGCCTTGCTTGTTCCGAAAACGGTCACCACTGTCTTGTCGCTGCTCATCGGTGTGATGCTCTCTTGCGCGTGTAATTGCCAAGCCCGGCGGCAAGGAGGATCGCCCTGTCCCGGGACGAAAGATCCAGTTTGCAGTCAAACTCAAAACCGCCGGTCTTGTCTTGCACCGTCAGTTTGTCCCTGGTCCTGACCGCATCGAGCAGCTTGTCGATTTCAAGCTCATCGTCGGCATTGACGCGATCGTAATCGGCGGGGCCGGAAAACTCCAGCGGCACGATGGCGAAGTTGATGAGGTTGGCCTTGTGAATTCGCTCGATACTTTTGGCGATCACGGCCCGCACGCCCAGATACATCGGACAAAGCGCCGCATGCTCTCTGCTGGAGCCCTGCCCGTAGCTTGCCCCTGCGACAACAATACCGCCGAGGCCTTTGGCCTTGGAGTCCAGGCATCGCTGTGCAAACGTCGGTGAGCCTTCTTCATCGAAGCAGTTAAACACCACCTTTGCATATTCCGGCACGTTGGAGCGATACTTCAAAAAGGCGCCTGCGGGCATGATATGATCTGTCGTGATCTTGTCGCCGCACTTGAGCAAAATCACTCCGTCCAGTTTGTCCGGCAGGTCGCGGGGCGACTCGGGCACGACAATAGTCGGTCCGCGAATCACCTGGGCATCCGTGGCTTTTTCCATGGTCAGCGGTTCTTCGATCATGCTGTCGTCAATCAGGAACTGCTCGGGCAGTTTCACCTGCGGGTGCTTGATGCCCAACACCTTCTTCAACGTGCGCGGGTCCGTGATCTCTCCCATGATCGCCGAGGCGACCGCCGTTTCCGGACTGACGAGATAGGCCTTGTCGCCTCGCGTGCCGGTTCGCGCGGGGAAATTGCGGTTGAACGTTCGCAGCGTAACGACCCCGTCGGCGGGTGAAAATCCCTGCCCGATACAGGGTCCGCAGCCGGATTCCAGTATCCGCGCGCCCGCGGCGATCATGTCCGCTAATGCGCCGTTTTTGGCTAACATTTCAAGCACCTGACGACTGCCCGGCGCGACGGCAAACTCGATCATCCCGTCGATGTGCCTGCCGTTTAGGACCTGGGCGACCATCATCAAATCGGTGAAACTGGAATTCGTGCAACTTCCAACCACGACCTGGCTGGTTTTTGTCCCGGCTAACTGAGACACCGTCTTTATGTTGTCCGGCGAAGAGGGGCACGCCGCCAACGGCTCCAATTGCGAAAGGTCAATCTCGATGACGCGGTCATAATCGGCATAGGCATCGGCGCTTAACGGCTTATAATCGGCGCCGCGTTCCTGCGCCTCAAGGAACCGCCGCGTATTATTGTCGCTTGGGAAAACGCTGGTCGTTACCCCCAACTCGGCGCCCATATTTGTTATCGTGGCCCGCTGCGGCACAGACAGGGTCTTGACGCCATCCCCGAAATACTCGATCACACAGCCCACGTTGCCCTTGGTGGTCAGAATGCTCAGCAGTTTCAGGATCACGTCCTTGCTTGCAACCCATTCGGGCAGTTGTCCGGTCAGTTTGACGCCGATGACCTTGGGGCAGGTTAGATAGAACGCCCCGCCCCCCATTGCCACGGCGACATCCATGCCGCCTGCGCCGATAGCCAACATTCCGAGCCCGCCGCCAGTTGGCGTGTGCGAGTCGCTTCCGAGCAGCGTCGCGCCGGGCTTGCCAAACCTCTCCAGGTGCACCTGATGGCAGATTCCGTTGCCCGCCCGCGAGTGAAAGGCGCCCGCCCTTGTCGCCACCGTCTGAAGATACAGGTGGTCGTTATGGTTCTCCGGCCCGAACTGACTCATATTATGGTCGATATAACTGACCGAAACATCCGTCTTGACACGTCCGATACCCATGGATTCATACAGCAGAAACGCCGTCGTCCCGGTCGCATCCTGCGTCAAAGTCTGGTCAATCCGAATGCCAATCGGCTCGCCAGCGGCCAGAACGCCCTCCACGATGTGTTTTTCCAATATCTTGTACGCTAATGTTTTCGCCATGACTTCATCCGCAAAAGATAATAATCCATGATATATCAGGTCGGCAGTTTATCACAAACCCCTCCACAGGACAATTCGAATTTATTGCAAAAAATTGACTCTCGCCCTCTGCATAGACCCCTCGGCACGCTCGAGATGACATTAGTTGCAGCAGTCCGCTGTTAGCGGTTGGATAGGTTCCGGTTCGATATCCATGGCTCGTCGACTTTGGCCTCCTTGGCGAGGATATTGAAGGGGCCGCGTTCGATGTGGGCCTTGTATATTTTGAGCTTCAGGATCGTATTTGTACCCCTGAGCTCA
>JAGHBX010000413.1 GCA_021160785.1 Planctomycetota bacterium
CTTCAAGAATCCGCGGGGCCTGTCGGCGGGGGCGATGATCGATCGGGCGGGTCTGAAAGGCACACGCGTCGGCGGCGCCGTCGTCAGTGAGAAGCACGCCAACTTCATCATCGCAGAAGAAGGCTGCAAGAGCAGCGACGTGCTCGAACTAATCGACCTTATTCGCGGGCGAGTCAAAGAGGAGTTCGATATCGAGCTGGAACTGGAACTCGAAATCTGGTAGGTGGCGGCATAAGTTGAATCCTGAGTTGAAAGTCGCCGTCCTGATGGGCGGCATCGGTTCCGAACGCGAAGTCAGCCTTCAAAGCGGCGCAAATATCGCCTCGGCATTGAGAGAGGGCAAGGCGGACGTCATTGCCTGCGATATCACACCGGACGACCTTGGCATACTCGACGACGAGAGCATCGATGTGTTCTTTCTCGGTCTGCACGGAGAATTCGGCGAGGACGGCCGGATCCAGGATATCCTCGAACAGAAGAACCTCGCCTACACAGGCTCGGATTCGCGCGCCAGCCGGTTGGCCTTCGACAAGATCGCAAGCAAGGTCGCCTTTCGAAACGCGGGGGTTAACGTGGCCTGCGATGTGACGGTGACCGCCGAAACCGACTTGGCTAACCTGGTCGAAAGACTCACAAAAGTTGGCGAAACATTCGTCGTCAAGCCGATAAGACAGGGGAGCAGTGTCGGCGTAACTATCGTCGAAGGTCCGCAAAAAGCGGCTCAAACGGCCCGAGAGTGCTTCGGGCGGTACGGTGATTGCATGGTCGAGCGATTCATCGCCGGCAGGGAGATCACGGTGGGCATTGTCAACGGCCGGGCCTTGCCGATAATTGAGATAAGGAGCAGGACGCCATTTTATGACTACCATGCCAAATACCTCGACGATGCGACGGAGTACTTGTTTGGCACGGTTGACGATGCCGATGTCGTCGCCCGCGTTCAGGCGGTCGCTGTTGCGTGTTTCAAGTCGCTCGGCTGTCGGCATCTGGGCCGGGTGGATATGATGTTGACCGGCGACAACGTCGAATATGTTCTGGAGATCAATACGCTTCCGGGCTTTACAAGCCATTCGCTTTTGCCGATGGCTGCCGCCCGGTCGGGACTAAACGCTAATCAGTTGTGCATGGAGATTATCCATGCCGCATTGGAAGATTTCAGAAAGCATTAGAGCATGGCGCCCCGGAAGAAGAAGAAAAAGAAAAAACAATCGTGGTTCGGATTCGGCTCGCCGCCGAAACGCAGGAAAAAGAAACACCTGACCAAGGCGGCCAGAGCTCGTGCGGCGGCGTCCATGAGGAAGGTCGCCGTGGTTATAGCCGCAGTGGTCGCCCTGGGTTGCACGGCGCTTGCATTTGGCTATATGGAACGACATGTCCACACCCTCTCGCCGGTCACAGAACAGATGGGCCAACTGGAACTGGTCGCCCCGCCTGCGTGGATCAACCCCGAATTGCAGGCCAGGATCGCCGCGGCGGCGGGCGGATATTACTTCCCTCTCGATGAAAACATCGCCGAAACCATTGCCGCAAGACTTCAGGGCCTGTCCTGGATTTACAACACCAGGATCCGGACTACAAGCAAGACCGTCCATATTTATGCCGGCTATCGAAAGCCGACGGCGGTGATAAAGAGCGGCTCTAAAAAATACTATCTCGCCCTTATTGCCCCCGACGATCTGTCTTGGGAGCAGGACAAACCCAAAGTCATGCTGCTGGATTATATCGAACTCGATACGCTGCCTGTTGTCGAGATAAAAGGGCTTTCGCTGAGGAAGCTTCCCGTCGCCGGCGACATATGGCAGGGCGAAGACATTACCTCAACCGTCGAACTGCTGACCGTGCTTGCGCGAATGGATGAGATATCCTGCGCCGACGCCCCGCTGCTCGGAGAACTTGCAAGCATCGACATATCGAACTTCGGCGGGCGAAAAAATAGAAACAACTCGCACATAGTCCTGAATGCCAAAGACGGCACGGAGATCTACTGGGGGGCCGCCTACGGCGATTCCACGCTGTACCTGGAGGCGACCGAGGAGGAGAAGCTCGGCAAGTTGTACTCATTCTACAAGGATCACGGCAATAGCATCCAGTGCATCAAAAACGCCGTCTGCAAATTGATCGATCTTCGCTATGCTCAGACGAAAATCCCACGCCCGGAAGAGTCGCTGGCAAACAGCTCGGTCGATTAGGGAAATCTCTCTTGCGATACATCTATGGATGATGGCGGTCGCCAAATGTTAAAATGTGGAGTCTATGCAGCGAGAAACCGGCGAAAAACGCTATTGATCGGTGATTAGCGGATGCGGGGGGGGCGGAAATAAGTTTTTTTTGAATTTTTTACGAAACATATTCTGCTATAGAACGTCTAACTTGTTGAAGGTAGAAAGTTATAGACTGTGATTTGGAGTGCAGAGAATCTGATTGTGCAATAAATCTTTTCATCACCCTCCTCCGAAGCCAGATTCTGCTTAGAAACGGGATCTGGCTTTTTTTATGCGCTGCCGCCAGGAACAGCAATTCCGCAAGTTGTGTTTTTTATTTCTGTAAGTCCTTTCGGATAAACACTTTTTCGTAAATTTCCCGAAAAAGCAAATTCGCATTCGTTTTTTTCTTGACTTTTTGCGTAAAACTGATATAA
>JAGHBX010000063.1 GCA_021160785.1 Planctomycetota bacterium
CGCCGAAGGCGATCCCAATCAAGAAACTATTCACCATTCACAACTAACTAATCACCATTGTGAAAACGAACCCAATTCCCCCCTAACCTCAATAACCGAAATGACTTACAACAGAAGCCGCTACGCAAAAGAAAAAAGAAACGACCCAAACCACCCCCCATCCGGGCCGAAGAGCCAATAAACAGACCAATTCTGCCAAATAGCAGAGTCAATCGGTCTTCTTAAAGGGCGCAGAATAGTCAAACAACCTGGCCCCAACAGGGGCGATGCGAAAATTTACTGCCCCCAACGGTATGGGTATGACCTGTGACCTCACGCAGTTCGGAGTTCGGCGGCGAGTTTTGTGGTCAGTTGGGAGAGGATTGCTTTTTCGAATTCGTCTACTGTTTCGTGGCGTAGTGTGCCGTCTTCGTCTCTGAAACGCAGGGAGGCGGTTACGCTCTTTTTGCCCTCGGCGATTGGTTTGCCGCGGTATATGCCTGCAAATTGCAGTTCTTCAAGTTCCGACGGGGCCTTTGCGGCGACTGCTTGGGAGATGTCGGCCCAGGTAACGCTCTCGTCGACTACCAGCGACAGGTCCCGCACGATTGCGGGGAATCTTGGGATGGGTCTGGCCGTCGCGACGGCGCCTGCCATGTCCAGCAGTGTCTGGAAGTCAAGCTCGGCGGCACAGATATCGGCCTTGGCTAAATCGAGTTCGGCCGCTGTCTCCTGCGATACAACCCCGGCGATGCCGACGGGTGATTGGTCAATATATACCTCGGCGCCGGCGCGGGCCCAGGTCAGTTCGGCGGGCTTGAAGGCGACTTTGGCGTCGCGCGATACCACCGCAACGAGGCCTTCGATGATGCCTCTGAGCTGGCGGAAATCGGCGTCGCATACCATTGCGAGTTTTGTCTTCTGGATGAGCTCTCCGCCTTCGGCGGGTGAAAAGGTGTCTGCTACTTCATAGATGCGGCAGGGAATGTTGCCGGCGTTGTAATTGGACTTGAGCACGCCCGCCAACGAGCCGATCAGCGTGCGTCTGAGCAGATTTGCGCCTTTGCGCAATTCATCCTTCACGCCGAGATGACCCGCGTCCGGGCCGTCGAAAAGTCGTGCGGTCGATTCATCGACAAATGTCACGTTAATCGTCTCATGGAACCCGCAGCCGGCGAGAAACGTCCGCAGCACGCCAAGGGTCTTCTCCCGCTTATCGACGGGTGCGACTTCGATATTGATCTTGCTCTCAACGGGTATCTTGTCATAGCCGTAAGACCTTGCCACCTCCTCGATCAAATCGGCCTCACGATAAACGTCATGCCGCCACGCAGGCGGCGTACAGACAACCGTACCGTCTCCTTCGGTCTGCGGGGCAAATCCCAGGCCGGTAAATATGCGCCCGACATCATCGGCGCTCACCTCGATCCCAAGGAGCATATTCATCCGCGACAGACGCATCTTCACCGGTTTTAGCTTGCGTTTAACGGGATGGCAGTCAACGACACCTTTGGCAACCTGGCCGCCTGCCGCTTGGCAGATAAGCTGAGCGCATCGCTGCGAGGCCCAGTCGATATTGTCCGTATCGACCTGCCGCTCGAACCTGAACGACGCCTCGGAAGCGATCCCCAGCGCCCGCCCTGTCGTCCTGATGCTTACCGGATCGAAATGCGCATCCTCCAGCAGTATCGTCGTCGTGGCGTCGCCCACTTCGCTTTCCAGACCGCCCATGATGCCGGCGATAGCGACGGGAGCCTTGTCGTCGGCAATGATCAGCATGTGGGGCTTCAGGTCGCATTTGGTTTCGTCAATGCTAACGATTCGCTCGCCGGCAATCGCCTTTCTAACGACTATAGCACCCACCGACAGCTTGTCATAATCGAACGTGTGCGGCGGCTGGCCGCTCTCCATCATCGCATAATTGGACGCATCGACGACATTGTTGACACTGCGCAAGCCCACGGCCTCCAGCCGCTTCCTGAGCCAGTCAGGCGACGGACCCACCTTGACGCCCGTGATGATCCGCGCCGTATACCGGTTGCACAGTTCGGGATCGTCAATCCGGACCTGGACGTAATCAGCCGCCTGCCGGTCGGATTCGGGCAGTTCAACCTTTGGAAGCCGCAACAGCCGTCCCAAAGCGGCGGAAACCTCACGCGCCACACCGATGTGACTGAGGCAATCGCCCCGGTTGCTGGTCACCTCAATATCGATGACCGTATCGCCGTCGATGTACTCAATCCCCTCGGTCGGAAATCCCAGATCACTCATAATCTGAGCGATCCGGTCGCCGTCGCCATCGGTTTGCACGTAATCATTAAGCCAGTTAAGTGAGATTTTCATATTTTTGAGCCTATCAAATTTTTCAGAGACCCGCAATTTCCTTGAAAAATCGCAGAATTTGCATGATAACTTACAGCCGAGACATTATTATGTCAATCGGATTGTTGATTGGGCGTCCGAAAAATGGTATGTTACACAGCGAATTACGGCTTTTGTGTCGCCGCTAACCGATTTTGAACGATTACGGGGATTTGGCATGGCTAATAACAGCAGACTGAACCGGGCCTTTCTGGTTTGTATTTTCGGCATTCTGGCTGTCTCGCAGACCGGATGTGTGGAGCGCAAACTTACTATCAACACCGATCCGCAGGGAGCGCTGGTTGCACTCAACGATGAGGAGATCGGCGTATCGCCGGTAACCGTCGAGTTCAACTGGTACGGAGACTACAAGGTCAGAATCATCAAAGACGGCTACGGAATCGTCAATACGCACCGCAAACTCGACGCTCCCGCCCACGACGGCTTTCCGCTCGATTTCTTCTACGAGGTGCTCTGGCCCGGACTGGTTGTGGACGAATACGAGTGGACATTTGCTCTGCCAAAATATCAACCCCCCGCGCGACAGGACCTCATCGACGCCTCGCGCCGACTCAAGAAAGCCGCCGAGGAAGAATCACTGCCGGAAACCGGTTCCGGAACGGACAATACCAATCCTTCTAAATAGCGGGAATGGTGGGCTAATCCCGGCGCGCCGGGACACCCTACCGGGCTGAGACGACGGCGGAAAGCGGCTCAGGAATTGATGCGATAGCCTTGCCCGTGGATGGTTTTGACAATGCCCTTGGCGCGCCCTAATTTTTTCCTCAAAGCGGCAATGTGAACATCAACGATCCGCTCGCTGTCGCCGCGTCCCGCCCCGGAAATGCCCTTGAGTTCGTCGCGCGAAAGAATGCTGCCGCCCGCCTCTACAAGCGCCAGGAGGATATTATACTCGGCGCCGGTGAGTTCAACCGCCCCGCCTTCCACAAGCACCTCGCGCGAGGCGGGGACGATTCTGACAGGTCCAACCGTCAGGATATCGCGAAGGGAGTCGCCTTCGCCGCCGCCCCGTCGCAGCACCGCCTCAATCCTTGCAACCAGAACCGCGGTACTGAAGGGCTTGGTTACGTAATCGTCGGCGCCCATGCTGAGGCCCACAATCATGTCGGTTTCACTGTCTTTGGCGGTGAGCATGATGATTGGAATGCCGGCTGTTTGGGGCGTGTTCTTGAGCTTGCCGGCCAGTTTCACACCGGAGATATCCCCAAGCATGACATCCAGGAGAATGAGATCGGGCCTGTCGGTGCGAATGACCGACATCGCTTCTGCCCCGCTGGCGGCGGTACGGACGACATAGCCGGCGGTGCTCAGGTTCATACTGAGCATTTCCAGTAGATCCTTTTCGTCATCTACAATGAGAATTCTGGCGCTCATAAGGCTACACACTATAATGATATTCCACAGGTTTGTCCAACGGAAATTAACAAAAGCTTAACAGCCTGTTAATATTGACCGCTGGCTTTGTCAGGGCCACGCCACCGGGATCTCGGTTTCGACAAGTTCCGGTTGGCTTTGGTCTCTTTCGACCGAGGGGCAATATTTGGGCAAGACAAAATGGAAACGGCAGCCTTCGCCCAATGCGCTCTCGACCCAGATGCGTCCTCCGTGCATTTCAACGAGTTTGCGGGTGATTGTCAGACCTAATCCCGTGCCGTGCTCGCCGGGACCTGCAATCAGATGAATCTGAACGAAGCGATCAAAGACTTTGGCAACCTCCTGCTCGCTCAATCCGGGCCCGTCATCGGCTACGGTAAACCGGACTTCGTCGGGGCAGTCCTTCACCGCCACAGTTATGTTCCCGTTGGCGGGAATGAACTTTATGGCGTTGCCTATCAGATTAGTCAGTATTTGCACAAACCGGGTCGCATCGGCGCTGACCTGGGGCGCCTCGGCGCATGAGACGAGTTTGATCTCGATTCCTTTGGCCCAGGCAAGAGCCTGCAATGAGTCCACGATCTCTGCAAGAACTGTTTGCACATCGATAATTTCCATGTTCAACTCAAGGTCATCCGCTTCAATTTTCGATATATCCAGGAAATCAGAGATAATCCTGGAAAGCCTGTCAATACTCTGCTCAGCCATTTTGAGGCTTTCATAGAGTTTGTTGCTTATCTTGCCCATTACACCGGCCATCGCGTTGGACGTGATATTCTTAAAAATACACAGCGGCGTGCGCAATTCATGCGATACCGTCGAGACGAATTCGCTTTTGAGGCGGTCATGCTCTCTGAGTATCTCGTTTGCTTTGATCAACTGGTCCTCCGCATCCTTGGCCTGTGTGATGTCGCGGACATAGAGATTCACATAGTCCGCCCCTTTAACCGAGGCGACGACTATCGAATGCACACGGTCTCCGCACCTGGCTTCGAGACAATCGTGGTCCCCGGATGCTCTAAGCCGTCCAACCATCGCAAGAAGGTCTTCGGGAAGAGGTTCGTCGACTTTTCTGCCCCAACATTCCAGTAAGCGTCCGGCGGCCTTGTTGGCATAGATAATCACACCGCCTGCGTTGACTCTCATGACGGGATTGGGGTCTTCGCCGGGGAACCTGGCTAATTGTTCTTTCTCCTTCTCAATGCGCATGTACTCGGTGATATCGGTCAACATGCCGTCCCATACTATCTCGGTATCGCCAAGCCGTTCGGGGCGGC
>JAGHBX010000003.1 GCA_021160785.1 Planctomycetota bacterium
GATTCCTGCAGCACGATCCGTTAGGAATTGATCCCGCAGGAGGACGAAGCAATCGATTCGGAGTTCTAAGGCAATATGGCGATGCAATGAGTTTGTATCAATACGTGCGGTCACAGCCCATTAGCAGTGCAGATCCGTTGGGTTTGGAGACGAAGCCCGAAAAGCAATGTAAACTTAAGGGGGACTCGTTTGCTTTGGTATTTGACGGAAGTGAGCTCAGCGGAGGGGGGCAAGAGTTGGGACGCAGTTTCGGGGCGCCCAGTTAAGAAGACTTGGTTGTATTCTACATGGACCCCCGAGGTTCAAACAGATTTCTATGATTATGAGTTCAAGTACTCTGTGGAACGGCAAAAGAAAAAGGGAGAAGGTCCTATTCCCGTGGGAGACTGGTGGGTGAATATATGCGAAGAAAGTAGCGCATTGGGTCTCAGCTTTAGGCTTCAAAGCTTTCGGCACTGGTATGCTAAGGAGGCTTGGGGGAGCTACAGTGTTCCATTACATCCGGAAAGTAGTACGGAAACGCATGGTCGCTATGGATTCTTTATTCATGGGGGAAGATACTGGGGCAGTGCTGGCTGCATTGATATCAAGACGGCGGATCGCCAGCTTGATAAACTATTCGCAAAAGCTTACCGAGAGAATGGTTGCAAGTGTTGCTATGTTCCCGTAGAAGTGGCTTATACTTATGAAACAGTAGTTAAGCGTGAGACAATTACGAAATCTGTCGATTATGGACCGTGAGTATGAAATGGACAAAAGCGTGTTCTCGTAAGTTAGGGCTGGTCGTTTTTCTCACGATTTTGGGCGTGGCCATCATCTTGTTTCTCGGCTTTAGATTACTGGTCCCATCACCTGAAGATGCGTATAAGCGGTTTTTGACGAATACGGATCTTGCTGAGGACCAATCCACGGATCCGCTAATATTGGGGGGCAAGCAGGTAATTCCACTGGTTCTGGAAGGGATCGGTAGCGCAGATATGCCTCGTCGACGATACGCAATCGCTTTTCTTGGGGACCAGAGTATCCATGAAGCTATTCCGCTGTTGCGAGCTATTCTTGAAGACCCCAGTGAATTGGAGTACTTCAGGGGTGATGCTCTTGAAGCGATTATGAACATTAACTCCGAACTTGGGATCCGCCTCGCCCAAGGGAAGATTGATACAGATGGGCATCTGGGATTTGTGGCGCAGCGGATTATGAATGGCGAACGTTCCGGCAGGCCTCGACGTACTTTTTGGGATGCTCTTATACGGCGTCACGATTAGAAAGGCGAACGGAACGATGGGTGAATTAAAGTCTCAGGAACGAATGGCGGTTCCTTAAGGGTTTTTGGGGGAATACATCTCCCGCATCGGCAGGAGAGATTGTTTGATTTTGAGATTGTCGCTCTTGCCGGAATAG
Organism: Planctomycetota bacterium; assembly: GCA_021160785.1. Classification (GTDB taxonomy): domain Bacteria; phylum Planctomycetota; class Phycisphaerae; order Sedimentisphaerales; family Anaerohalosphaeraceae; genus B28-G16. The sequence goes on from JAGHBX010000003.1 coordinate 1,402, forward strand.
ACGGTACTGAAAAGTAATTTCGACGGTCCTGATAAAATGCTTTAATAAATGCAAAATAACAAGGATTATTGCTTAAGGAACCGCCATTCGTACCGGACACCTAATTCCTCATGGATTGATGAAATATAATGCAGGTGGATGAGCAGGGTTGACTGATATGAAAGATCTATTCACTATAGGACACTCCAATCACTCGTTGGAGCATTTTCTTGAACTGCTCAGGATGCAGAGCATCTCGGCGATCTGCGACGTGCGATCAAGCCCTTACAGTAAGTACTCACCTCAGTTCAACAAAGACGTTCTCGTCAATGCCCTGCCGAATGCGGGTATTCGTTATGTGTTCCTGGGTCGCGAGATTGGAGCGAGGCGGTCCGAGGAAAGTTGCTATGTCAAAGGGCGAGCCAGATATGATCTTATTGCAGGATTGCCGATTTTCCGAAAGGGGCTTGAGCAAGTAATTCAGGAAATCGAGACGTATAGAGTTGCGCTAATGTGTTCCGAAGCCGATCCGCTGTCATGCCACAGAACTATACTCCTTTGCCGGGAGTTAATGAAGATGCAACCTGACTTGAGGATAACTCACATCCTGGGCGACGGAACCGTTGAGACGCACGAAGATGCACAAGAGCGTTTAATTAAATTGCATAAGCTTCAGCCCGAACTTTTTGGGGAACTTACCTCAACGTCCGGCCTTGTCAACCGGGCATTTGACTTGCAGGCTGAGCGACTCGCATGCGGAGAGGAGACGGTCGAAACATGAGACTTTTCACAATCGGCTTTACCAAAAAAACCGGCGAAGAGTTTTTCACTCGCCTGCAGAAGGCGCATGTGAAGCGCGTTGTGGATGTTCGACTCAATAACACATCGCAATTAGCCGGGTTTGCCAAGGGACGCGACCTGGGATATTTTCTTGCCGCCATTGCGAAAATAGACTACGTGCACTACATGACTGGTGCATCGCAGGAATCGATCTGGACACCGGTAAATGGGTCCGTCCTGTAACCGGGCTTGACGACGGGCGCATTCCGAAAAAGGCAATGAAACTCGACGGATATTTCCCCGAATTGCTTGACGTCCTGGAGATTCCGCTGGATTCAACCGGTCCTGATTTTGGGTTTGAAAGCGAGAACCGGACGATCATGTCGGGGCGGTGGCGCCACAGAGGCACATTGAGTTATGAAAATTTGCGGAGGTTCTATAAGCGAAGAGAGCACGTTTTACATAACCATCACAAATATGTGACTCGCCAGGAAATGCAAGCCAGGCCTTTCCAAGAGCGGTCTACTCTGCAATTGATATATTCGGATAAGTTTCGGGTGCGCGATGGGCGAAAGAGCACGACAGACAAGCACAACTGGAAAGGGATAATTACGTCCGGTGATCAAGAGCTGGAGGTGGGCATAACTGATCCGTCATTCTCCCTGAAGCTTGACACAGGAGACAAGCCATTACCATCCTGCCTTCTGACTATGAGCCTGAGCATGCCTTATAAACCGGCGAATTGGGCAACTGATCGGGAGGCGGTATTCTGGAAGTTGATTGCAGGTGTGATCGAGATCCCGCAATAGTCAGGAGGAGATGCAGTTGGCGGTTGTTATGTCGCCATTGCTGGTGTTTTGGCGGGGTCCTGGATGTTGTAGTGCTTTACTTTTGCGTAAAGCGTTGCCCTTGTGATCCCGAGTAGTGCGGCGGCTCGTGTTTTTTGCCATCCTGCTTCAGCCAGCGCCTTGGCGACGAGTTCCTTTTCGGCTCTCTCGAGTGAGAAGTCCTTGAGTGCGGCGACGCCGGATCCGGAAAAAGACGTTTCAAAGTCTTCGGGATTTATGATGAGATTGCTCAGGCCGATCTTGTCGCTGGCTTCGAGCAGGATTGCTCTGTCGATAACATTCTTAAGCTCACGCACATTGCCCGGCCAGTGGTGCTTCTTGATATGTTCGGCGGCCAATCTGGTGAGGCCCTTTATCCGGCCTTTCTTTTCGGGGCATATATCGGAGTTGCTGATGAAATACTCGGCTAACAGGGCAATATCGTCGCGGCGCGATTCGTGCCTGAGCGGCGCCAGATAAATCGGACATATTGTCAGACGATAATAGAGGTCGCTTCTGAACTTTCCCTTTTCGACCTCTTCGAGAAGATTCCGGTTGCTCGATGCTATAATGGTGGCTTTGCAGGTGATGTCTTTAACGCCGCCGACTTTGCGAAATGTTTTTTCCTGAAGGACCCGCAGGAGTTTGGCCTGGAGTTCCAGGGGCATTTCACTGATCTCGTCGAGCAGGATGCTGCCGGTTTGAGCTAATTCGAGCAGTCCTGTTTTTTCACGGTCGGCGCTCGTAAAGGACCCTTTGACATGGCCGAACAGTTCGCTTTCGAGCAGATTGGCCGTCAGCGCCGCACAGTTAATCGCGACGAATTTACTCTCGCTGCCGTGCCGAATGATATGAACGGCTTGGGCGGCAAGTTCCTTTCCGGTTCCGGTCTCGCCGACGATGAGCACGGGATTGCATGAGCTGTTGGCGACGAGTCTTGTCATGCGCAGCGTCTTTGCAGTCGCTTCGCTTTTGCCAACGATTGAAACACACGAAGGGCATTCCTCGGAGAAGTACACTTCTTCGTCGCCGGAATTGTCGGCGCCTTTGGCGATCCTGTCGATGACTTCGGTCAATCGCGGATGATCGCTTTTTCCTTTAATATAGTCAAACGCCCCGAGGCTGAGAATCATCTCGGCATGCGGCGAGTCTTCGGCGTGATCGACAACGACGACAGGCGTGTCAATGGATTTTTCTTCGACTGCCCTGAGGAAAGAACAGATATGTTCGTGAGGCGTCCACGTGTCCAGGAGGATCAAATGCGGTTGGACAGAATCGACAAGCTGCCAGACATCATCCATGTCATCGGCGGCAAAGAGTTGCCCGGTAAAAGCCCTTGCGAGTTTGTGTGTCTCGGTGTCTTTGCCGACTACCAGAATCTTGTCCAACGCCATATTCAGTTTCCCAGTGAACGAATCATAGTTGCTCTCCGATCTTACGATAAGAAGCGTATAAGGGCTATGGTCGGCAGAAAGTGGATGGGAACTTTAATGTTTTTTATGGGACCGGCCAATAAAATCGCCCCTGCAATGCTGTCAAGGCCGATTTTGCCCGGCAGGGCGATGGAGGCAGGCTTGATTAAGGCCTGTGAGGGTTATTGTTTTCGGACGTTCGAGAAGGAGGCGTATCAGGCGGGCAATGTACTGAGCAGCGTATGTGAACATACATTTTGAGTTGTTTGATTTTTATACAAGTCATCCGGCGGCAGCGCGTATTTGCGCTCAAAACAGCGGATTTGCGTTATTAAATTCCGCGGGCACGGGATTTGCAATGGGGTTAGGTGGATTGGCTCCGACGAGTAGTTGCTGTGCCGGCAAGCGGGCCGTTTTGAATTGACAACGTGCACACGCAGGATAAGGGACAACATGGATAACAGCGCCAAAGAAATGGTTCAGGGCAGCGGGCCGAGTCAGGACTATGAAGTCGTCAAGGAGCTGGGTGATTGTCATGCGGCGGTGGGCCAGTATGATCACGCCCAGGCTTGCTATGACAGGGCGGCGGCTCTTGGTCCGGATGAGGCAGGGCCCTATGTGGGCAGCGGCGTTGTCGAGTTGCAGAATGGAAATCTCGACGCCGCCGAGACCGCCTTTCGTGTGGCGTGTCGGCTGGATCCGGGTTGCAGCAAGGCCTGGTGCGGGCTGGCGATGATAAGTCAGCAGAGAGACGATCATGCCGCGGCGTCCGATCTCTACCTCAAGAGCCTCGAGCTTGACAAAGATAATCTGACCGCGCTGCTGGGCTTGTTCCAGTTGTCGTGCCGGACCGGTACGTTTGAAAAACTGATTCACCATCTCGATGTTTATCTCGATATGCATCCGGGTGATATTTCGGTCATGTTCTGCCTGGCGACAATGCATCTAAAGGACGGCGGGTGGGGCAAGGCGAAAACGATTCTGAACAACATTGTGACCCTGGACGGACAGAATACGGATGCAGCCAATCTTTTGGAAGAAGTCGAACACGTATTATCACAGCAAAAAATTAAGGAGACTCGCGTATGACCGAAACATTGAACACGCAAACAGAAACCGAAACCCTTGACGAAAACAGCGACAGCCGGATGGTGGAGCAGTTGGAGAGCACCCTGACAGAGCATCTGCAAAAACTCCGCGATTACGATATTGACGGGGCGATGCCGTTAGCCGAGGAAGCAAGCCGTCTCTCGCAGGATATCGCCGGCGCCGGGCTCTTCGACAAAGCCGAGTTCAACGATGAACGCAGGCGTATCGACGACCTCTACGCCGAGATCGGCCTCGCGATTACGGGAAAGAGGCAGGAAGTGTCTGACAAACTCGTGGAGATTCGCGAAGGTATCGAGACACTAAGCGCAACCGTCGACAATAAGAACTGATTTCGTGCACGCCAGGATTGGTGTTATTTCATTGTGCTCATGATCTTTTCGATTGTTGTTGTTGCGCCGGCAGTGTATTCGTCGGATGCGCCGTAATAAATGGTTACCTTGCCTTTGGCGTCTGCGGTTGCGCCGCATGAGAAAACTACATTTCCGTAGAAACCGTGCGTTTCGTATTCGGCCGCCGGCTGCATGAGGGGCACTTTTGCGCGGGCGATGACCCTGGCGGGGTCGTTTATATCCAGCAGCGCCGCGGCTAACGAATAGCGGTCCTCGGCGTCGGCGCCGTGGTAGATTTCGAGCCAGCCTTCGTCGGTTCTTATGGGTACGCAACTGCCGCCGACTTTGCCGCCGTCGAAGTCGCCCTCTCTGGGGGTGATCAGCGGGATATGATTGCCCCATCGGATCGCATCTTCCGACGAAGCAAGCCAGATCGCGAACGGCCCGATATGTTTGGGCACGGGTCGTGTCAGCGCATAGTACTTGCCGTTAATCTTCTCCGGGAACAGCACAACGTCGATATTCTCCGGGCAGAAGATGATTCCCTGGCGGTCGAACCTCTTAAAATCCCTGGTCTTGAGCAGGCCGGTGCATATTCCATGCCGGCTGACAACCTTGTATGTGATGTAATATTCGTCGCCGATCCGGCTAATTCGCGGATCCTCCAGACCGAACGTCTCATATTCCGTTTCGGGAAAGACTGCCGGTCGCTCATCGATTTTGAAATGGACGCCATCCGTGCTTCGGGCGATTCGCAGGTGAGAAATACTGGTCAGGTACATCCTGCCCCTGTAAATAAACGAGCGCGAGTCGGGAACTTCCAGATCGTACTGATTGTGGGCGACACGAAAGTGCGTCAGTTGGCCCGTGCGCGGATCAAGGATGGGGGCGACTTCTTCGTTGTCGGCCTTGTCTTTGGGACGCTCGGCGACGCGAAGCAGCAGCAGAGTCTCGCCGTTGTATACGGTTGCTCCCGGGTTAAACGCCCCGACAACCTCATAGTCCGGGCGGCTCGGGCAAACGTCGGTGGGGGTAATCAACGGATTGGCATCAAATCGTTTGACTAACATATCATCGTCCTTTGCAGTTAGGTAGTATCTGTTGCGGAAAGAAAAAATGCTCGATGTCATCCCCGCGAAAGCGGGGATCCAGAGCGAATAGGCTGGATTCCCGCGTTCGCGGGAATGACAAATGTTGCTTTCCGCAACAGATACTATGTAGTTATTTCACGGCGTTCCTGTCTGACTGAGATATCGTCCGATTCCAGCAGTTTATCCAGTAACGGAGGCATTTCAATGTTAAAAAACGTATTTTCAAGCAGCACTCTTGCAATCGCCGCGGCGAAGGTGTAGTGTGTAAGACAGACGGAGGGTCTGTTGTGGGCCCGGGAGCGACTGGACATTCTTAACTGGAAGAGGTGCTTTATGTTCAAGTGCATATCAGTTGGTATAACGACGATTCTTGTGGTGCTTGCCGGCTGCGCCGGTAACGGGCCTGTGGAGCCGTCGAAAAAAGAAAGCCAGGTGCAAGTCTCCGTGGTCGATCGGCCGGATACGACGTCGAAGAATGCGTTCTATGTATCCAATCGCGAGCCGCTGCTTGCGAGCCCGTTTATCAAACTGCCTGTCGGTTCGATAAAGCCGGAGGGTTGGGTGCGGAGGCAATTGGAACTTCAGGCAGACGGCTGGCACGGGCATCTGACCGAGATCAGCGACTTTCTTAAGAAGGACGACAGTGCATGGCTCAATCCCGCCGGCGGCGGTCGTCGCGGCTGGGAGGAGCCGCCGTACTGGCTGAAGGGTTTTGGCAATTGCGCGTATGTCCTGGGCGATGAAAAAATGATTGCCGAGGCGAAGATATGGATTGAAGGTGCGATTAACAGTCAAAAGCCCGATGGCTGGTTCGGGCCGGACAAGGGCAGAGGCGGGGCGGCGACAAGACTTAAAGGCCGCGCGGACCTGTGGCCGAATATGATCATGCTGTTTTGCCTGCAGGATTACTATGAGTATACGCGCGACGAGCGGGTGATCAAGCTGATGACGGCCTACATGAAATACCTTACCACCGTGCCGGAGGACAAGTTTCTTGTGGGTTACTGGCCGAAGATGCGGGCGGCGGATATGCTGTTCAGTGTGTACTGGCTGTACAATCGAACGAGCGACAGGTGGCTGCTGGACCTGGCAACCAAGGTGCATCGCAACACCGCCGATTGGTCGCATGATATCATCAACTGGCACAATGTGAATATGGCCCAGGCCTTCGGCGGACCGACCACATATTACATGCAGTCCAGGGACCCGCTGCATCTTCATGCTTCCGAACGCAACTGGCAAAAGATTCGCGATATGTACGGCCAGGTTCCCGGCGGCATGTTCGGCGGCGATGAGAATTGCCGGCCCGGCTTTACCGGTCCGCGCCAGGCGGTTGAGACATGCGGCATGGTCGAGTCGATGCTGTCGCATGAGACGCTGCTGACTATCACGGGCAAAGGCGTCTGGGCCGACCGGTGCGAAGATGTGGCGTTCAACTCGTTTCCGGCCGCGATGACGCCGGACTTGAAGGCGCTGCGCTACCTGACGGCGCCCAACATGGTCCAGTCCGACGGCAAGAACAAGTCGCCGGGACTGCAAAACGGCGGACCGATGCTGCTCTTTGATCCGCATCGACACCGTTGCTGCCAGCATAACGCCGGACACGGCTGGCCGTACTACGCCGAACATCTCTGGCTTGCCACGCCGGACAACGGCTTGGCCGCGGTGCTGTATGCGGCGTCTGAGGTAAAGGCCAAAGTCGGCGACGGCACGGAGGTGACGATTGCCGAGAAAACGACGTATCCGTTCGACGAGCGGATCGAGTTTACGATTTCGACTCCCAGGTCGGTCAGGTTCCCGCTGTACCTGCGCATTCCCGGCTGGTGCGACAAACCGCTGGTAATGATTAACGGCAAAGCTCAGGGACGAAAGGCGCCTCCGGGATCTTACTTCGTTATTGACACGGGCTGGTCCGACGGCGATACGGTTTCGCTTTTCCTGCCGATGGACATCAAGCTGCGGACCTGGACGAAAAACAAAAACAGCGTGTCGGTAGATCGCGGCCCGTTGACATATTCGCTGAAGATCGGCGAGAAGTATGTGCGGCAGGGCGGTACGGACGAATGGCCCGCGTGGGAGTTTTATCCGGCGACGGCGTGGAACTACGGGCTCGTGCTCGATGAATCCGATCCGGCGGCGGGCTTTGAGATAGTGAAAAAACCCTGGCCGAAAGATAATCAGCCGTTTGAGATCAATGCCGCGCCGATTCTGCTGCGCACCAAAGCCAAAAAAATACCGAACTGGAAGATTGATTATCTGGGCCTGGTGGGTAAGATTCAGCAAAGCCCGGTCAAGTCGGATCAGCCGGTTGAAACTGTAACGCTTGTGCCCATGGGTGCGGCGAGATTGCGTATAGCATCTTTCCCGACAATCGGCACGGGCCCGGATGCTCACCAATGGCCCGAGGCGCCGGCGCCTTTCGGCGGTATGGCGTCGCATTGCTGGGGTTCGGACTCAATAGAAGCGATCGCCGACGGGCTTGTCCCGAAAAACTCAAACGACGACAGCATCCCGCGATTCACATGGTGGCCCCGCCAGGGCTCAAAGGAATGGATCCAGTACAAACTCAAAAAACCGTCTACCGTCTCAGCGGTCGAAGTATACTGGTTCGACGACAGCGGCCGAGGCGCCTGCCGCACCCCGGCGGCATGGAAGCTCTTGTACAAGGACGGTGAAAAATTCAAGGAGGTATCCGGCGCAAGCACATACGGCACGGAAAAAGACAAATTCAACAAAGTAACCTTCGACCCGGTCGAAACAACAATGCTCAGAATAGAAGCACAACTAAAACCCCAGGTCTCCGCCGGTATCCTGGAGGTGAAGGTGAAGCAGGGATAAAGATATGCGCTACGTGATGAAGCAGAAGATGCTTTGTTTTGGCAATGATTTTGTGATCAAGGACGGCGACGGACGGGAAGTATTCCTCGTTGACGGCAAGGCTCTGAGTATTGGCGATCAGTTGTCGTTTCAGGATATGGCGGGCAATGAGCTGGCATTTATCCGGCAGAAGCTGCTGAGTTGGGGACCGACCTACGAGGTCCATCGAGGGGGGCAGTTGTATGCGGTGATAAAGAAGAAGTTCACGTTTTTTCGGAATCAGTTTTTCGTGGATGTGCCGGGCCCGATGGATTTTGCGGTCCAGGGCGATTTCGTGGACCACGAGTATACTTTTATGTGTGGCGGTGAGTCGGTAGCTGTCGTTTCGAAGCAGTGGTTCTCGTGGTCGGACACGTACGGCGTGGATATCGCCGACGGCCAGGACGATGCCGTGATCCTGGCGACGGTCGTTGCCATCGATTTGATTTGCCACGATGGCGATGACGATTAATATGCCAGCTATTATTCGCTGGTGCCGGCCTGCGCCTCGATCATTTGCTCGAGGGCATCCCATCCGGCGAGTTGTTTGGGGGTCAGTGTTGCACTTTTGCCGTTGTCGATATGGTGCCTGACTGCGCGGAGCCGTCGCCGTGTCTTGCGCGGCAGCGCGACGCGCTCGTTAACCACGAGGCCGCATACCCGCTGCTGCTGATGCCGACGACGAATGTTGAGCTTGCGCTTATTGTGAAGCTCGTAGCCATACTCATGCAATATCTTCTTTGTGATACGAATAGTCGAGGTTGCCAGATCATGGGGGTGAATCCGGCTTTTGACCGGCTGCATCGTCTTTGGATTCTGGCCGGTCGTGGTAAGTGAAGCGGAGTTGTCAAGTTGGGGA
>JAGHBX010000408.1 GCA_021160785.1 Planctomycetota bacterium
CAAATTGTTCGGCGCCAAGCCAGTAGTCGCCGAAGGTGAAATCTATGCCGTCGGTAAAGTGGACGAGGTTCAGATTGATAGCGGCAGTGCCGATATTCTTCAACTCGATGAACTCAAAGTCCTCATCCACGAGATTTGGGTCGCCGGCGGCATCTTTCTCCGCTTGTGTCGCATCGGTTGGGTGGTACATGATTTCGGTAATGCGCAGGCTCTCAGCCACCGGTCCGACCAAATAAACAGCCTCGTTCAAGGCGCTCCACTGTGAGTCATCGCTCAAAACCCGTGCTTTTACCTGTACAGTCCCCGTTAACGAATTAGGATCGGAATATGCTACGGCCGCAGGAGAAATAATTTCACCAATGGGGGCTTCATCACCGGCATACAATTCCGCCGAAATGAGAAAATCACTGCTGCCGATACCGTAATTCATGCCATGAATCGCCAGGATATTATCTCCCAATTGCAGGGCATCGAACACATCCGGATTCTCAGTCCTGGCTACCTTAAAGGATAGCAATTGTCGGGCGAGAGTATCATCATGCAATCCGTCCGCCTCGGCATTCCAGCCGGGAACAGCAGCGTTGAAATTGTCGCGGGTGAGTTCTTCTCCGTTGATATAGGCAACAAATCCGTCATCATAACGAGCTTTCAAAGTAATATAGTTCAGTTCGCTCGGATTCGTATTCAAAGTGAAGGGAATTCGGATATAACAGGAAGCCATCGTACCGGACATCTGGGCCTGGACATCGTGTGCGATGAGGTCCGTGTAATTTACCGTATCGCCCGGATTGTTTTCATAGCCGACCCCGAAAAGCCCTGCAGCAAGATCACTCCTGACCCAGGTCGGGTTGCCTACCAACGTGCCGTCATGGGAACCGGCACTATCGTAAGCTTTGTCCCCTCCGTCCAGTTCCCAGCGGGAGACGGGTGTTTTGCTGCAGGTTCCCTGACTCATGATCGACTGTACATCCATTTGATCAAGGACCTGATCATATAATTGCACATCGTCGATGACCCCGTCGAAGTAATCCGTTCTCCAGACGCCGATCTTGAAACCAATCACATCCGAGGTAGCTAAGGTCCTGGGCTCGGTTGCCTGGGGGATACCATCAGCATACACTGTGGTGTTCGTCCCATCGTGGACGAGGGCGAAATGGACCCATGTATTCAGGGAGGGGTAGGCAAAATCGATATCGCCCGCCGAGCCCCAGAATTGCACCCGCCAGTTGTCATTGGCGCCGAGGGTACGCAGCGAAAAATCCTGGTTATTAGCATAGTCGCCCATACTAAAGACGCCGCCATTGTTGAACGAACGGGTATAAACCCAGGCGGTAACCGCTTTGGGATTATTCCCATTAACGCCGAAGTCGGACGCCTTGGCGCCGACGTCGACAGAATCGACTGTACCATCGGTACTATCGAAATCCAGGGCCATCTCGGCGTCGATTTCATCCCAGCCGGAATCATCAAACGGCTCCTGCCCGCCGGTCCAGTCGCCGGCGAGCTGAACTGTGGGCACATGTACTTTTTTCGCAGCGGATTCAGCGACTAATTGCTCGGCGGTACTTTGAACGGTCGTCGGCAGACGAGGATCGGTCCCGTCCAAAGTATAGTAAATGACGCCGGAGCCGTTGGGATTGTCCATACTTAGCAAGTCGCCGCTGTTGACATAACCGCCATGCTGATGGAAACCGTTGATATTGAAAACAGGCGCATCAATCGTGGGATACAAACCGGCATTTTTAAGAATATTGAGGGTATGGTCGGTTCGAACGGGGAAGTATTCCGTTAAGAGTCGGTCGCGTTCGGTAACCCATTCGGCATCACGGGTGTAAGGGAGACTTCGACTGGAATCGCCCCAGCGGGCCGACTCGCCGACGATGGCCCGATCGATAAAGGTGGACAGTTCCTGGAAGATGGCTGCGGCATTTGCCGGCATAAGAGTTCCATTGTTGAAGAAGTGTTTATGCACATGATCTCCGAAGCTCGTACGAAATTCCGGATTCTGCCGCAAGGCCTGGAACATGTGAGAAGCTTTATTATAAATATCCATGTTCGGAATGGGCACGCCGCCGCTGGCGGTCCCGCCGTGGTTGTTTTCATACGGGTTCTCCAGGATTCGTTCGGAATCCCAACAAATGTGCTTCCAGCCGGCGCCGGCCACGCGGTGCCGCACCGCATACCAGTTGTGATCGTCCCAGTCAAGGTTGCCGGCGTAAAAGTTCAGGAGCATGTAATCGATAAGATTATCGACATCGATGTATTGCCGGATGGCTTCATATCCGGCGGCATCCGCCACGCCGGCGTCGGCCAGATTCTGGGCGGCAATCCAGGCATTCGCGTTGCCGTCCACAATTTTACGGGGATACGAGTTGAGGGCGTCGTATTCTTCCTTATCTCCTCCAAAATAACTGGCGCCAAAATCTGCGGTGCAGCGTTCCACGGGGTCGTAGAGTCCCCAATATAAACCGTTGACGTATAGATGTACAAACGTGCCGTGCAAACCGGGATGCCCCATCGCCAGTTGAGCCCGGTTGGCCCACTCGTGACGGGTCAATTGCGTATTCTTTTCTTCTTGCGTGTTATGCCGATGCCATGAGTTATTAAATCCGGCACGGACAATAATGGTATCGAATTTATCCGTGGCGCCGCGACCGAATAAGTCATAGCGAAGTTTGGTGGGTCCGTAGATCCCCTTGAACAGAAATCGGAATGTCTTTTTCTCGAAACTGGTGTTTCGACCGACGCCGCCGTAGATGCGGACGCCGCAGTTGACCTGGAAGCCGTCGTCCGGCGCCTTAACGGGATCGGGATAGATCAACTCCACCGAACCGGGGCGTTCCCAACCGATACCGGAACCATTCGGATTGGCGTAGATACCGGAATTGCCGAAAACATCCCCCATCTCCATCACTAACGACATGGTGGGAATCGCCTTGAGGTCGTCTTTAATGGTCGCGGCATAGACACCGCCAAACAAATCGCCTCCGGTTGAATTTCCATTGCTGTCAAAGTTCCCGATGACATCCGGATCCATACCATATTCGGCTGTATGTCCGTTCCAGTCCGAGGGGAATCCCGGCGGATTTGCATCCTGTCGAACCACGTCATCCAGGAAGATATAGGTTTGAGTGTCAATGTTGGTGGGTTTCCAGCCGGGCTTGAACGCCCTGGCCCGCAGACAGGTCGTCTTATCGATCGTGATCGGGCCTGTGTATTCAATATTCGTCGAGCTGGGCGTATCTTCGGGTTCTTCAAAGTTAGTGGTATAAAAAATCGTCGCGCCTACGGTGGCGCTGGTGATCGCCACCTGGATCGGAGCGTCATAAAATCCGCGGTCCACGCTGAATTTGGTATCTTCGACAATATCGAGGCTCTGCCCGGTATTCGAGGTTTCAGCCGTCGGCGTAAGTGTGTACCAGATTTCACTGGCGTCCGGATCGCGCCCGTAGGAGACATCGGTATCCTGACCACCAAAGACGATACTGTCTAACAGAATGCCGTCGGAATCATATAAACCAATCTCTTCGCCATTATCGGCATCCAGTTGAAAATTTGCGTGCAGCCCCGGACTGTCCTCAGTATGCTTATCCGCCCAGACTACAAGGAAGTCATGCGGCTGCACGATGGTTTCGGCGGGTCGGTCGGTGGGAAACGGCCATTTCTGCGGAACGTTCAAATTATCCGTCAGGTACATCCCCCCCACATTAATCGCTGTATCGGTGGGATTATACAACTCGATCCAGTCCTCAAAATGACCCTGCGGATCCTGGGGGAGCGTCGAACTGTTACTCGCTAAAAATTCGTTGATCACCAGTGAAGGACCTCGCTTCATCCAGTTGAAGCTAAACAGACCAAAGTCCAGCATATCCACACTGTCATCATTGTTCAAATTCGCCAGGTTGCCGGGCGAATCCGGCCATTCGGAGCAGAATATCTGCAAGTCGAGAATATTTACGATATTATTGCCGTCCAGGTCGCCCAGGATCGATTCATTCAACACAATGGCAACCGTATCGGCAGCGTTCTTATCCCCGTCAGAGGCATAAAGCTCAAACACATATACACCCGGATCATACGAAAACGTAACCGTCGGATCTTCGACATACTCATTCGGTTCCCACGTTACTTCTCCCGGTCCGCTTACATAATTCCACTTAACAAACAGATAACCGTTCGGGTCGCCGATGCCGTCGTCGCTGACGGCGCCGTCGAGCGTAATCGTATCGTTGGGCAGCATCAGAACCTCGTCCGATCCCGCATTCACCTGCGGCTTTTCGTTATATTGCGAGAGGTTGTATTCATACAGATCCTGCACCTCAGTTGAATCCAGGGCCCGATCATAAATCCGCACCTCATCGATCGAACCTTTCCACTGACGACGTAACACTCCGAGGTGGATCTGACCGCCAATGACGACCGGATCATTGCCGACGGTATTAATCGAGCCGTTGAGAGGTATGGTGTCATATTCATGCGCACCATTGACATAGATTGATGCCGGCTGCCCGGTACCAGGCCAGACGGCGACGACGTGATACCATGCGCCGTCTGCGACGGACGAAGTGGTGACGGGACCCCATTCGCCCATATTATTACCGGCTGCGGCGCTCATATCCATGGAGAAATTCGAATCCCCGTTGCGGGCCATCCGCCAGGACCAGTCGCCCCGAGTAAAGGCCGACTGCCATCCGATATCAAATAAATCGACCGTAATCCACAACGACATGGTGATATGATCGGTGATGTCGAAATCGGCGTGGTTGGGAATTTCAACGTAGAAGTCACCGTCGAACGACAGCGCATCGCCCTGGTCCGTCGGACCGGATACGATTGTCGGAACCTTCAGGGTGCTCTGGTTCTGCCGACAGACGCCGTCATGGCCGTTGCCGCTGCGGTCAACAATGGTCTCACCCAGCACTCCCGCCAAATCTTCAAAGTTGTAATAAGCCACCAGACCCGAATCGATATCCGCAATGGCGGCACTACTAACGATAACAAAAATGACCAATGTCCAGAACCATACCTGCGGAGCGCTTGAAGATTTCATAGAACCCTTTCATCACACTTGCTACATTTTCATCTACCTGCCTAATCACCCATTTTACCACAAAAACAACACAAATACAAGAGGATTTACGACTGCGCGTTCTCTTTTTACGGCAGATCAGGTCGGCGCGCCATCCAGGCTCACATTGTCATTCCGAGCGAAGTCGAGGAATCTGCTAAAACAGCTATCGCCGGAGGCGATTCCACTTATAAGAACGTCAAGAGTTAGAATCCCGATTGCATCGGGATGGCTTTTAAGCAGATTCCTCCGCTCGCTGCGGCCCTTCGGGCCTCCGGTCGGAATGACAATGTGAGGGAATCATCCCTGCTCCATTTGTCTTACCGCAGCAGTGACGCTTTTGGCGGGCGCCCCATAATTTGCAGAAAGTCTTCGCCAGACATAAATATGTGGGGCCTACATCAACGTGCGACATAGGCCCCACCTTAAAACGTTACCTTAAACTTCCTCAGCCATGCCGAGGAACTTACTTCTTAGTACTTCAATCGCCTACGGACATTCCGAAACCGGTATCCGATTGCATCCCAGCCAGGCGTCGACCGCTGGGATCAGGTCCCAAAAGTCAACTATACAGTCCGGAACGCCTGCCGGGCCGCTGATATCGGCAGCAGGCGGCGCCGGGCATACCGCCAAACCCGTGGCCTCGGTGTAGAGTGCCGCCACCGTATTGGCGTTCATGCCGCCTTTATAGATGCGAACATCATCGATCTGACCGTTGAAATAGTTGCCCGGATTACCGCCCGTCATTCTACCACCAATAGCCACAGCCTGGTCAGTGAAGTTAATACTACCGCTGTTAGGTGTCGAATGGATCTCTACGCCATCCACGAATAATCTCCGGATGGCCCCATCCCAGGAGCCGACCACCTGGTGCCACTCATTGTTAAATAAGCCATTGTAGGAATTATCCGGATCATCGTTGCCCATACCACGAAGGGTAAATACCGGCCTGTCATCACCCGAACGCTTACGCAACTGCCAACCTTGGCCACTTTCACCATATTTACTCACAAAAGGATTCCAGTTGCCGATGCCGCCGGACTTTATCCAGCAGTACACGGTGATACCGGTATTCGCCTGATCAAAGTGAGCGGGATTGGGGATCTGGAGCAGCCAATTGTTGGTGAAGTTAGCGGCCCCGCCGATGACACCCGTCGGTTCCCAAGAGGCAGTGCCATTGAGGACAACACCCGTGTTGTTGTTCCCCGAAATGTCATCGGCATTGCCGTCCAGCGGCCAGTGACCTAACAACTCGAGCAGTACCAATTGTGCCGAGTTGGATTCTTTCGCGCCAAACGCATTAGTAACCGCGCAGAAATACGCACCTGCATCCGCCGGAGCAATATTCACAATCGTCAGGGTATCCGCAGTTTCGCCGGGAATGAGACCGCCAGGACCGAACCACTGATAACCGGTGATCGGCGTATCGGAAATCGCTCTCACTGAGAACTGCACGGTGTCGCCGGCAATGCCCGCCTGATTCTGAGGCTGGGTAGTAAAGTCCACCCGCATATCGGCGTTGAACGCCCAGACGAGTCCCGTAGCGGTAGTGTTGGGATCTGCGGTGTTGGCCGAATTGTGCCCATCGACCCGCCAGTAATAGATCGCATCCTGGGTTAATCCAGGAATGATCGCTGACGTCGTCGCAGCCGAGACTTCGCCCATAAAGTCCAATGCATCCGGATTCGTTCCGCCATACAAGCTCTGGCTGACCAGGGCAGGGGAAGCCCCTGCACCGGGAGTCCAGCTCACTGTAAGGCTCGGTTCCACAATAATCCGTGGATCCGAATTCTCGTCATCCGCCGGACTCGGGCCGCTTGCACGCCAGTCCACAATGGTCATGGCGTCGCCGCTGTTATAAAGCGAGTTAACATCTTCCGCCGACAAGGCTCGGTCCCAGATGGCGACTTCGTCAATGGCGCCTTTCCACAGACGACGCACATTTCCGTCATGGATCTGGCCGCCAATCACAACCGGATCCGCCGGCAGCGCCCGGGTTGCTATCGAGCCGTTGAGAGGCACAGTATCATTTTCATGCGAACCATTGACATAGATTGATGCAGGCTGCCCCGTACCGGGCCAGACGCCGACGATGTGATACCATTCGCTCGTCGGTCCGGCGGTCGATCCGACGGCCGATGTGGTGACGGGACCCCATGCGCCCATATTACCACCGGCCGCAGCGCTCATATCCATGGACAAATTCGAATCTCCGTTGCGGGCCATCCGCCAGGACCAGTCGCCCCGAGAAAAGCACGACTGCCACCCGGTATCAAACAGATCGACCTGGATCCACACCGACATGGTGATCTGATCGGTAATGTCGAAAGTCGCATTGTTTGCGATTTCGATATAGTTGGAGCCGTCGAAACGATACGCCTGACCCTTAACGGCGTTGGGTTCCCCACTTCCTAACACTGGATCACCCTGCAACACGCCGTCATTGCCGTTAACCGAGGCGTCGTTTCCATTGCCGTCCAACGACCAATACCCGACCAGGTCGTTGGCCAGCGGTATCGCGGCGGACGCAATGCCCGCCAGGCCTAAACAGATTACCATAACTGCCATTAGTACTTTATTCATTTTGTGTTCCTCCGCTATATTTTAATTAACTTCATTTACGTAATTGTTATAGTAACCTGTTATGGGCACAACGTATCCGGTAACAGAAGGCACTTGGCCCATTCGGCGGCTACCGCCGCAACATCGTACATATCCACCACACAGTCAGACACGCCCGCCGGGCCGGAGATATCCGCCAAATCATAAGTCTCACAAGCCGGAATCCCGGTCAACTCGTGGTAGAGTTCACCCACTTCCTCGGCAGTCATGGCCGCGCTATAGATGCGCATGTCTCTGAGGATTCCATTGAGCTCGTCAGAGCCGTTATAGAAACCTATCCGGAAAGTTTGAACGTCCGTCGTGTTGATAGTCTTGGCCCAGTCCAGGAGGAGGCTGCCGTTGGCGTAGATCTTCGTGTGGGCGCCGTCATGGACGTGGGCAAACCAGACCCACTCATTGTGCGAGGAGAAAGCCGGGAGACTCGTGGTGAAACCAGTCCGGCTTTGGGTATTGAAATCCCAGTCGCCGCCCCAGTACTGTATCCGCCACAGATTATCACTACCCAGGGTTCTCAAGGAGAAATCCTGTCCGCCCTGATAGTCTCCACAGTTATAAAGGCCGCCGTTGTCAAAACTGCGTACATAGGCAAAGCACGTAACGGTTCTTTCGGAATTGCCGCCGATACCAATCTCTGAGGCAACCTTGCCGGTCTCGACATAGTCGCCGTTACCGTCAAGATCCAGCCCCTCTGCTGTGAAGAACGGATCGCCTACAAATGTGCCGTGATGGCCGTTGCCGGAGATATCTGTAACATTAGGATCGCCGGGAGAATTTTCCAGGAGTGGCCAGTGGGCTAACAACCTCTTAACCGCCAACTGCACCGTATTAGTAAGTGTCTGTCCAAAAGTATTATCGAGCGCACAGTAAAAGCTACCTTCATCCGCCAATTCGACGTTCGCAATCGACAGGGTGTCCGTCGTAGCGCCGGAAATGTCGCCGGCGTCCGTGAGAGCGCCCGAAGGACCAAACCACTGATAGCTGACAGCGTTATTGGTAACCACAGACAATTGGACGGTTTCGCCAGCCCAACCACGCGTATCCACAGGCTGCGTCACAATTCGCGGACGCATATCGGCATTGAACGCCCAGGTGGCGCCTACAGCGATATTGTTGACATCCGACAGGTTGGCCGAATTGTGCTCATCTACCCGCCAGTAATAGATCGCATCCTGGGTCAATCCAGGGACAGTCAAGGACATCTGCGCAGCCGGAACATTCTGCACTAAGGTCAACGCATCCGGAGCCGTTCCCATATACACGCTGTGGCTGACGACGGCAGGCCAAGCCCCGACACCGGAAGCCCATTGCAGAGTAACATCCGGGTCCACTACTATCCGTGGATCCGAATCAGCGTCATCCGCCGGATCCGGGCCGTTTGCCCGCCAGTCAACAAGAGCAACCGGAGCGCCGGCGTTATAGATGCCTAAAATCTCAGCTTCAGTCAGGGCACGGTCCCAGATAGCAACTTCATCTATCATGCCGACCCAATGACGACGGGGGTCGCTACCATTATCGATCTGAGCTGCAATGGTCACGGGATCGTCGCCATTCGTATTGATGGGTATCACCGCATCGATATCATCATTTCGGGCGGTATCACTCACGCCGTCAATATACATCCTGAACTCGCC
>JAGHBX010000331.1 GCA_021160785.1 Planctomycetota bacterium
GCCGGTAAACTTCGGCGCTATTGTCTGGGCGGGTATCCCTTCGTCGGCTATCGCAGAAAGTATAAACAGCATCTCAACCGGGCTCTGGGGCTCATTCGATTCGTCAACGGACACTTCGGTTATAAAATTTCCTTCGCCCTTCGCCTGCTCGATATGACGATATATCTTACCCG
This sequence comes from Planctomycetota bacterium, assembly GCA_021160785.1. Lineage (GTDB taxonomy): Bacteria > Planctomycetota > Phycisphaerae > Sedimentisphaerales > Anaerohalosphaeraceae > B28-G16. Next base: position 174 of record JAGHBX010000331.1, read on the forward strand.
CCTCTTTCACCGCAAGCAAAAACTTGCCGCCGATGCGTTCGATATCCTGCTCGGAAATATCTATCGCCTCGTCAATGCCGGCGATTTCAAATGAACCAACGTATTTTCGATTCTTCTCCACAAATGCCTTGAGATCCGCGGCGTCAGGCGACTGGCCAATATAGTCGGCAACATCCAACGTGAAGAAATCACTGGCCTCGACGAACAGATCGACATTGGAAAGATTGATATGATCGGCATCGACATGATAAGAGCCTCCCCAGCCGCAATCGGCAACCGCCTCGTCGGCTTCGATACGAGTATCACCGGGAACCGTACCTATTATACTATGCTCGCGGTGCGACTTATTCCAGACCGGCACAATGTCAAGCCCGTTTTCTTTAGCTTTAATGATAGCATCCAGCTGCGCCCTGCCTTGGCGAGCAAACCTGTCGCCGATCCCCATTGAGTACTTTTCAAGAATCATATTCTCTCCATGTCAGTTAAATTAAGACTTTTGCAAAATTGCGGTTTGGCATACATTACATAAGAAAATCATTTTTTCGATTTTCTTATGTAATCCCATAACATCCTGCCGCATAATTGAGTTATCTCTAACGAAAGAAAAAAGCTCATCGCCTTTTCTTTCCCAAAAACATGTCAAACCGTAATTTTGCAAAAGTCTTGTTAAATCTAAGATCAAAAAACTCAACCACCTGTCCCGGATTCTGCTTTGGAACGCGCCAACTGGTCCACCGAAACGGCGGCAATAATTATCGCACCGATAACAATCAATTGAATATTCGTCGATATGCCCAACATTGTACAACCGTTTCGCAGGAAGCTGATAAGTAGTATCCCAACCACCGTCCCGGTCAGCGTTCCGCGGCCTCCCGACAATGACGCACCGCCGATTACAACCGCAGCGATTACATCCAGTTCCAACGCTATTCCCGCCGTAGGCTGTGACGACACGGTACGGCTGTTTTGAATCATCGCCGCAATTCCCACAAACAAACCGGTAATCGCATAGATCGCAATCAGGTTCAAATCCACATTGATCCCGGAATGAAACGCAGCCTCTTTATTCGAGCCGATTGCATACGTATACCGACCCATCCGGCTGTACTTCAAAAGAAAACCGGCAAGCACTATTATAACAGCAAAAATTAAAATAGATATCGGAATCCCATGGGGAACAATACGGCTCCCCTGGGCAACAGTTTCAAGATCGACACTTTGCCACGGCATTAGAATCCTGTCAACCTCAGGACGAAACTGTCCCGCCACCGGAACTTCCAGCGTCTTCCAGAGTGGAATCAAACCCTCACCTAAGTAGCGATAAGTCGGCATATCATAAGGCTGCCCGTCATTCATCACATAGCTGATTCCTCGAAACGCACTCATTGTTCCCAGGGTCACAATAAAGGGAGGAAGCTTCAGTTTCGTAATAAGCGCACCATTGAGCAGGCCGCAAACAGCACCCGCAAAAACCGTTAAAAATGATGCTGCTATAGCGGCCACTGCCGGATTAGCACCGGTAAGCTTTGACATTACCAATCCGCCAATCATCCCGGAAACCGCAAGCATCGATCCAACCGACAGATCGATCCCCGCCGAGACAATCACAAATGTCATCCCAAGCGCAATGATCCCCGGCATAGACGTGCGACGCAAAACGTTCAGGAAGTTATCAAGCGACAAAAAAGTCTCGGGCCGAAGAATCGACAGCGCAACAATAATCAACACAAGCGTCCCAAAAGGCAGCAATTGCCTCGTCAGTTTGTTCATTTAATGTTCCTCTACGGCTGCCAGATGCATTACCTCGTCGGGCGTCGTATCTTTGGTTTTGAGATTTCCAACAAGAGTCCTGCGCCTCATAACCAGAATACGATCGGTCACACCGAACAGCTCCGGCAACTCGGATGAAATAAACAGTATACCCTTGCCCTGCTCGGCCAGTTGATTGAGCAGGGTATATATTTCCTTTTTGGCGCCAATGTCGATCCCGCGCGTCGGCTCGTCAACAATCAAAAACCTGGATTCGGCAAGCAGCCAGCGGGCAATCAAAACTTTCTGCTGATTGCCGCCTGAAAGCGAATCGGCCCCAGCGGTCGGCGATGACCACTTGACCGAAATCCGCGATCCGTAATCAGCGGCAATACGCGTCTCCCTGCCCGGTGAAATTAGATGCTTCATGCCGATATCGCACAAATTCGGCAGCGTTATGTTCCAACTGCACGGCAACTCCAGGCAAAGCCCCGTCCGCTTGCGATCTTCGGTCAGATAAGCAATGCCGTTGGATATTGCATCGACAGGTGATTTTATCGCAAGCTCTTTGCCGTCCAGCACAAGCGTCCCGCCGGTATGTTTATCCACACCGAAAATCGCCCGGGCAACTTCCGTGCGGCCTGCACCGACCAGCCCGGCCATTCCAACGATTTCTCCGGTCCGGACTTCAAACGAAATATCTTTCACACCGGCATCGGAGCAAAGCTTATCTGCGTTGAAAAGCGCCCCGCCGATTTGGACATTCCGCTCGGGATAAAAATCCTTCAACTCACGCCCGACCATATGATGGACTATCATCGGAATATCAATGTGATCCGCCGAACCGGTATGCACAACACAGCCATCCCGAAGAACACTGATGTCGTCAGCCAGATCGACAATCTCTTCCAGCCGATGCGAAATATAAATAATCGAAAAACCGCGTTTTCGCAAATCACGAACGATCTCAAAAAGCCTCTCGGCCTCGCGTTCCGACAGAGACGAAGTCGGCTCGTCCATCACGATAATCGAAGCATTTCGCATCATCGCCTTTAGAACTTCCACGATCTGACAGTCGCCGGTCGACAAATCCGCCACAGTCGCCGCAGGATCAATATCGAAATTAAATCGCCTTGCAAGCTCACCCGTATCTTCGGTAATCTTATGATGGTCCACGGTCATCGGCAGCTTGCCCCTCGGTTCCATCCCAAGAAAAACATTAGCTGCAACCGTCAGATCCTCCGCCAGGTCGAGTTCCTGGTAAATCATCGAAATACCGGCTTCGATCGCCTTACCCGGATTGGCAAAAGCCATCGCCTTGCCGCCAATTTCGATACTCCCGGTATCCGGCTGATAAACCCCCGCCAACACCTTCATCAACGTACTCTTGCCCGCGCCGTTTTCACCCACAAGCGCATGAACTGTCCCCTTTCGGACGGTAAAGGCCACATCGCTCAAAGCCTGAACCGGTCCGAACCGTTTGGAAATACCGGTCATGCGAAGTGCGATTCGCCCGCCCGGGCCGCTGTCATCTTGTGCGTTCTGTATCATTGCAGGTTCAAAAGTTTCTTGATAGCAGGTTCATCGAGCCTCTCGAGCGTAATCAGTTCCACGCCCGTGTCGATCCGTTTCTCGACGGCCTTGCCGTTAAGCGAATTGATAATCGCCTTGACTCCTTCATAGCCCATCTTGAATGGGTCCTGGACAACGAGTGAATCGATCTTACCCTCTTTGAGGCCGTTAACAAGAGTATCGCCCGAATCGAAACCGACGAACTTGATCTTATCAAGACGCCCCTGACTCGACAGACCCTGCAAGGCGCCGATTGCGGTCGTCTCGTTGCACGCATAAAAACCATCGACCTGAGGATTTTTCGTCAGCAGATCCTCCGCCGCCTGACGAGAAGTCTCAACCATATCCATCCCGTACTTCTGATCGACTATCGTTATATCGGGAAATTCTTTCGCAATCGTATCGAAGAAACCATTCTCCCGCTTCTCCGTCGACGCCGAACCAGGAGCATATTTCAATACCAGCACATTGCCCTTGCCGCCAAGAATCTTACCCATTCGCTGAGCGGCAATAACACCGCCTTTGTAATTATCTGTCGCAGCAAAAGACACGTACTTGTCGGTATCGACCGCAGAGTCAATGATCACACAGGGGATACCCCTGGACGCAACCTTTTCAACGCTCGGAACAAGCGCCTTGGAATCATTCGGCGCCAACACGATCCCGTCAACCTTTTTGACAATAAAATCGTCAACGATCTGAATCTGCCTCTCTCGATCGTTTTCTCTTTCAGGACCGATCCATTCGATCTCGACACCGAATTCATCGGCAGCCTTCAAAGCTCCGGCATGGACCGATTGCCAGAATATATGAGTAGTCCCCTTCGGAATAACCGCAATCGTCAGTTTCTTCTCACCCCCGGACGGCGCCTTCTTGCTGCAAGAGCACAAAAACAACACCGCCGCAACACAAACAAGCATTAAAGCAATTCTACGCATAGTTTTCCCTTTCCATCTGTAGGGTGGGCTCTCAGCCCACCGGCAATTACCGTTAAAACTCACCAAAAGCCCTGCACAAAACACCCCATACCCCGGGCGTTACAGAACCCACCCCTCTATTTTCCCCCAATCGGCCCGTTTGTAAAGCACTTTTTACCTTCCCAATGTACATCGGGATTCCACGGCATTTGCGGCAAACCACCTCATCAGCAGTTTCTGCCGGTCGGTCGGCCTCTCAGTGGGTTGGCGATTGTGCCTGTCCGGCCCATGTTCCACACTCCAGCCGTCCCACTCGCGGAAGGCATGATAGGACCAGTCCCAGCCGTATTCCTCGAACAAATCGATCACATCGCGAAGGTATCTGTACGCACTGTTGTCCGGCGCCCACCGGATAGCGCTGAATTCACCCACATAAATCTGGACATTAAATTCCCGCTGAAAATCAATTGCAGGCCGCATCGCCCCCCGCAGCCGCTCCTTATCCCACTCCAGCCCGTCGATGACACCCGGATACACAAACTCGGCCCTGCTGTCATACACGCCCTGATGTGTAAACTTGTGCGGCCGGTACATATGAAAACTGTAGATCACCCGGTCAATATCCAGCGGCGTCAGCACATCGAAACCATCCGGCCCGCCCCACGGCGATGGCTCAAATACCACCGGCTTACCCGGATCGATCGCCCGAATTGCTTCCGCCGCCGCCGTCGCCAGCCCGCGCCAGTCCGACAACCCCGGCGACACCGCCCCCTCGACCGCCTCATTCAACAGGTCGTATGCGTAGACAACCTCTCTGCCCCTGTACCGCGTCGCAATTTTTTTCCACACCTCGATCAGCTTGTCCTGGTATCGCTTTTCACTGAACATCCGACATACCCCGCCGCCGGCTCTGCCGCCCGGCGGTGTGTGCAGATCGACCAACACCTTGATCCCGTACTTCTCACACGCCGCAAGCGCCTTGTCGCATTCAACAAGCGCACCCTCCAGCCACTTGTCAAAACGCTCCAGGTCCGCCGCCCATTCCTCAGCCGCCTTCATCGGCGCCCAGTTAAGCTGCCACCGAATCTGATTCGCCTTCCACTCAAGCGCAAGCTCGCGAATGTCGGCCTCCTTGAACCTCGGCCCATACATCACACCACGCAGCCGTGCAAGCTGGTGACCCTTGAACTTCACTTCCAATCGCTTCCCGCCCCGCGCCGGACGACCCAGACGAATCGCAACATCATCAAACCACACCCGGCCGCTTGCCTCCTCCAGCCCTAAGACAAGCACCGCCTTATCAATCCCCGCCGGTATCCGCATCGTATGCGTAAACTTCTTCCAGTCGAAGGCGGCGGCCGGTATCGGAACCTGCGGGTAGTGCTTCGCCGTCCCTGCCTCCAGAACCAGCATCACCTTGATCCCGTTCCACGAATTCGGCGGCTTGCTGATATTCTCGGCTTTTACCCTTGCGGTAACCGTAATCAACTTACCCGCAATCCGCCCTGCATCTATGGAATACTGCTCCGACAGAGACCCTGCCTCGGCACGTTCAATCAAGAGCGACCGTGTCTGCTCATACCCCTCCACCAGCCGTCCGCTCCTAACCGAACCACCGGCGCCCGCCCCATCAAAATCCACAGAAAAAACCACCGCCTGCGCGTCCACACCCGCCGACACGCCGGCGACCAACAACAAGCAACCCGCAATCAAAATCATCCGCGCCACCTCAATCTCCCAAAATACTCAAAAACCAGCACCCGAAAGTATACCAAACCCCCCTCGTAATTGCGCCATCGATCGGGGCACGCTACTAACCATTGACAGTCCATTTTGCCTCTGGTTTTTCACGAAAAACCCTTTTTTGCGTGTATTACACGCATTTTTGCCCTCAGCCGGGCCTTGTTCGGCAAACAGGTAGCGAAATTTCTTGTTATTTTTTATTTTTCTTCTTGAAATACGCTTCCCATCCGTGCTATACTACGTTTCCCAAAAGACCTCCTGCTTTCAGGAGGCAAAATAAAAGGGTACTGCTCGACCGAAATATGTAGTTACTCCTCCTCCTCCTCCAACTACAGGTTAGTAGCAGCACCTTGCGCATTTTTCCAGGGGCTCTCAGGCATTTCAGAGTCTGTAGTTTGGAGTTCAGAGTTCGTAGTTGGTCGGAAGAACGGGCACGGTCCCGGCGCGCCGGGAAGGAATCTGATATAACCACCATCGCGAAGCGATCCAATCCAATATACAATCGAAAATATACAATCTACAATCTCGTCGGATGCTGAGCACAGCGAGGTTCCGATGCACATCGGGACGGTCACAGACGCCAGGGTGCGCGCATTGGCTTGCTGAGCATTCTTGAGGCCTGTTCGTCGCCGATAATCCGCTCGGTGTCGGGGTTCCAGCGGATTTTTCGCTTGAGCAGCATGGCGATGTTGGCCAGCAGGCACAGCGACGTCGAGCGATGGCCCACCTGGGCCGGGGTGATGGTCTCCTTGCGGGTCTTTATGCAATCCAGGAAATTGCGTTTGTGGTCGTTGCTCTTGTACAGGCGAATCTCGTTGGGGCCGATGACGCTATCCTTCAACGAGGCCGGACTCGTCTTGAACGAACTGTAGGTCGTCTCGATCCACCCCTCGGCGCCCTCGAATCGGGCGATTACCTTGTCGTCGCCGGTCTCGCAGATAACCTCCGTACCGCTTGCGTACTTTGCCCGAAAATGCACTTTTGTCGCCGTATCGAACAGCCCGTCGGTGGGGAACTCCGCGCCCAAGTCCTCGAACTCGACCGGGCCGCTGCGATCCGTACCGAGTGCCCACTGTACAATGTCCAGCGCATGAACGCCCAGGTTTGTCGTCTGGCCGCCGGAGTAGTCCAATATGAAGCGGAACGTATAATGGGTGCGGTCGCGGTGATACGGCGCCTTGGGCGCCGGGCCCAGCCACATGTCATAATCGAAGCCCTTGGGGATCGGCATGGAGTCGCCCTTTTTTGCAGACGAGGTCCGGTTATTCGCGCCGATGTGTGAAATAACCCGTTTGACCTTGCCGATTCGCCCGTTGCGGATCAGTTCGCAGACGTGGCGAAGGTGCGTATCCGCCGAGCGATGATGCGTGCCAGTCTGGAAGATGACGTTGCGGCTCTCGACGGCGCGGACAATCGCACGACCTTCGGCGACGGTAAGCGTCATCGGTTTTTCGCAGTAGATATCCTTGCCGAGTTTGGCGGCGGCAATCGCCGGGATAGCATGCCAGTGATCGGGAGTGGCGATCACAACGGCGTCAATATCCGCCCGAGCGAGCAGCCTGCGAAAATCAACATAGCCGTCGCAGCCTTTGAATATCCCGGAAGGCCGCTTCTTAGCATAGTGCTTATTCACACGTTCGATGGCCGGTTCACGACCAAGCCATCCCCCCTTATTATACCAGTGATTGTACCCGTTACTACCCGTCTCCGGATCGCACACAGCTAAGACCTGAACATCGTCATTACTCAAAAACCCCATCATGTCGTTGGTGCCCATCCCCCCAACCCCGATAGAGCCCATAGTAATACGATTACTCGGCGCATTAGCCCCAAAAACCGATCCCGGCAGCACATAAGGCAAAGCCACAGAAGCAGCAGCACCCCCAAGAAACCCCCGACGCGTAGATTGATTCATCCTCTTCTGTGCATATCCAGTCATTTGCCGACCTCCCAAAACATTACAAAAGATTTCCAGTTTGACGCTGCCGGGCAATGCCAACAGGCCTTTACTCTAATAGGATACCGACTGTGATTTGTCAAGTCAAGGGGAGTCGATTCTGCCTGCCGCAACCACGAACCAAAAACACGACCAAATAAATCTACGAATAAAGGGGCCATGTCTACTTTAAGAGTTTTAGCCAACCCGAAAATTGTTTACTAAGAGGAGCTTTTATATATGCTTGCTGGGCTATGTAGGGGTATGTTGCTCCTATAGACCTTGGTCCTTAGTATTTAGTCCTTAGTCTCTTACAAATAAAATTGAGCGCAAAATGGTCATAAAATATAAATCATCTGACAATCAGACCTCTCAACGAGGGAATGATGTACATCTCTCGCAGTTTCAAAGCTGTGGCAGTAACTCTGCGTCCCAAAGCAGTCAGGTAGTATTTATATGTATTGGCGATTTTCTTAATCAGGCCATGCTTTCGCATTCGTTTAAGAAGCCTGGATATCTGATGCCCCTTTTTGCCTTTGATGACCTTACGCAGGCAACGATTACTGAAACCACTGATGTTAAATTCTCCTCGGATAATAGCACTGAACAGTTCAAGGTCGTCGCCGTCAAAGAGATTGAATCCTCGATAACTTCGGTCGTTCTCTTTAACGGATCTGGATATCTTGTTCATATCCTTGATTCCGCCGGAAGGGTCGTCGATAGCAGCGATAAACTCAATATATCTGCGATTGGATGCTTTCATCAACTCGACCAGCATAGGCATGCTGTAGATGGACTTTTTCAACGGTGCATTTTTCATTTCCCATGTACCGTCCCGATGTTCCACCCTTCGGTGGTGTTTAAAAAAAGAGACATCATTGGCCACAGTCTCAACTCGAAGAACGATGCCGAACTTGTCATACATCTTTACGGCTACTTTGCCCATCCGATGTTTAATACAAGTTCCTTCAATCCTCGTGTTAAAGTTATTGCCCATTTCATCCTGGTATCCCCCGTGAAGCTTACGTCCCAGGAATGTGGCGATATGCTCGGGTTTAACCGAGTGGATAGCGGTGCGAACAATTTCGTCATAGATCAGTTTAAGATCATATTTCTTCCTGAAGATTATGTCAGTGGCGTATTCGACCTGCATAAAGCTCCAGTGGTAATTATTGGCAAAATGGCGAACGATCGGACAGTACTGTCTGACTATTTTATTCAGTTGGCGATGAATACTTTTAACATTGATGTCATCGGCAAGTTTTTGAGCCTTATCAAAGTCTCCAATTTGCACAAAGACATTATCGAGCATTTGAAAATCGATCTTCTTGCTGTTGAGTCTGGATGCCAGCAGATTATGTCCGTTACAGTAGAACTGCAACCGAAAAGGCGCCCATGTCGGTACTCTCAGATAACACAGCCCCAACTCGGCATTAATAAAGTAGAAGTAATAATGCAGACATTTGCCGGACACCGTTTTGAGATATGTGTTGTGAGTTTTTTTATTGTGCCAGGGCTTATAAGCAGTACAGACCTCCATCGCCGAGTAAATGTGCACCAGTCCGGGATGCGTTCCGCGTTGCTTGATAATGTCGTTAATCCGATCTTCCTTTCGGAAATTCTTTTTTCGGATAAATTCGATTTCAAGATCATTGTCGATGGCGACTTTTTCGGCATTGGTACGAATTTCTTGCCGCAGAGGGTCAGCCCACTGTGTGAAGTCGAATATACGAATGCCTTTTGCAGTAAGAAAGGAACTCATCCCCTGGGCATAGCAGATACCTGGTATGGTTCCGGTAAGTACGATCCTGTCAAAGCAGGAGATAACACCCTTGATCTTACTTTTGTGCCGCTCAACAAAGTTTTTCATAGTTTAAACTCCCCGTATAGAATTTTTCAATTTGAGAGATTCTCGGAGAAAAATTGGGCAGCGTAAACAATAATATTAACTTTTTTGGTTCCGGCTACGCCGGGTTAGGATATACAACATCAACAAGCGATACCGTAAATGGACCTATATTAATATCTAAGGACACGGCACTAAGCAGCCCATTCCTTTGACAGGCGTGGCACCAGCCAAAATACTCTGAAACTTCTTTTCCGACATAAAAGTCCGGGAAAATAAAACCCTGACTATATGCGTCGGATGACCACAGGTCAGGTAAATTCTGTCCAAGTTGAGTTCCGTTAACTGGAGCGGCTGTCCAGTGAGCAAAA
>JAGHBX010000473.1 GCA_021160785.1 Planctomycetota bacterium
GAGCAAGCGAGGAATTGCCGCGGCATAGGACTCTTGTTGTCAGCGCTGCCGGTTGACAGCGGCAGCCTGGAGGATACGCTGGTGTTGAGACGGAATCTGCCTTGGACATGGGCACAGGCGAACCAAAAAGTTACGATTCTTCTCGGCACCGCCACAGTGCTTGGTCCATTGGTCCTTTGCAGCGTTGCCGGCATGAAGGCCGGACCTTGCAGCGATGAGATATTAGTTCCGTAAAGCTTGTAAACATAAAATCATAGCGATTGCGCGAGTGTTGCTTTGTTCGGATCGGCCGGCCCGATGACATGTGGGTGGGCCGACGAATCGGAAGATTCAAGGTGAAGGAAGGTTTGTTGTGCGATCCATTTTTTTGGGCTTGCTCTTGACGGAGATAGGTCCCGGTACGTAGAACACGTTGAATTGACAAAGTGTGCCGCCCGTGTGGACGGTGCCGGAGAAACGACCGGGACACCCAGAAGGATCCCTCAGATCTGGAGAGAACCCATGCATGGAAGCAGTAGACACTTGATTGGCGTAATAACGGCTCTTGTGGTATTGGTCTCAGCCGGCGTTGTCTTTGGCGGTGCCCCGGTAGAGGACACGTCCGTCCCGATTGCGGATGACATTGGTGGAATGGACGAAGATTTTCAGAGCTTTGACCGCCTGCCTTGGGAGTTGAAATTCGATTACACCCTGATGAGCGATTACGTTTGGCGTGGCATAAACTGGACCGACTACCCCGGGGAGCATACCGAACGTCCCAGCAACCAGGTGGGTGTGGGTGTCGAACTTGACACCGCCGCCGCCATAGGCGGCAATGGAATCGGCACGCTCGGGGCCAGGATGTGGTTCCAATGGTGGGGCGGCCTGGCGGCCAGCGGCGGAAGGGACGACGATCTGCAGGAAGTGGATTACCGTCTTTACTGGAACAACGAGATCGAGGAACTCGCCACAACGCTCGAATTCGGCTGGATATACTACACGTTCCCCAGTATTCCCGGCGACGCCAACACTACCTCGGAACTCTATATCGAAATCAAGGTTGACGACAAGTACCTGTTCGGGGCGGACAAGGGCGTTTTCAACCCCTCGATCTATTACGGTGTAGACGTCGACCTGACCCACGACGGCAGTTGGCTCGACCTGGGTGTCGAACATACGTTTGATCTGGTGGACTATGAGCCGTTCAGCGAAATGCCCGCGATGGCTTTTACGTCGATAACGCCGTCGATGCGTTTGGGCGTGGACAACAGGTACCTCGATGCATTCACCAAGCGCGCAAGGATCGGGCATCCCGGCACGAGAGCGACCCGGCTGGGCAGACTGCTGTGCGGAATCTCAGTGGACTACGACGTGGGCAAGGCAATGAACCTGCCGGAAGAATACGGCAGGGCCAGAATGAGCTGGTTCATCAAGTATAGTGATGCGCTGCGAACTGACATTCTTTCAGATGCACTTTACGGCGGATTTAGATTTGAATTTGACTGGTGAGGGTTGTCCGGGCGTCCGGGCGGATACATGATTCGCCGGAGGCCGCCGGCGACGATGTGAAATTCGCTTGATATCGTTTCAGGAGGACGCCGCGAGGGCGCAAAGGCTCGTTCTACGTTGTATGTGGTGTGTTGCTGCTACGCGCCGGAGGCAATGTATTTCCGGAGGGTTGCGGCGTAGTACACCTGAAAGTGGAGGGAAAATATGTCCACAGGCACCTTGCTTGATACCGGTGTTGCGGAACTGTCCGAGGACCAGTTCAACAAAATCAGCAGCCTGGTCAAAAGCATCTGCGGGATCAACCTGCACGACGGCAAGCGTGAGTTGGTCAAGGCCCGACTGAGCAAGAGGTTGCGAACGCTCCAGTTGGCTTCGTTCGAGGAATACCTGCATTACGTGCGTGATGAGCAATCAGGTTCCGAAATCACCTTCATGCTGAATGCGCTATCCACGAACCTGACCAGCTTCTTCCGCGAGGCGAGTCACTTCGAGCATCTGACTGAGGAAATTCTGGCGCCCCTGGCCGCTCGGAGCACCGAGCGGCGCGTGCGAGTCTGGTCAGCGGGGTGCTCCTCGGGAGAGGAACCCTACTGCCTGGCGATCGTCATGCGCGAGACAATCAGCGACCTGGATCAATGGGACGCCAAGATACTGGCCACCGATCTGTCAACGCGAATACTCAAGAAGGCGATCAAGGGCATCTATGATGAAGACCGCCTCAAAACCGTTCCGCCGGGTATTCGTCACAAGTATTTCAGGCGCACCGATAATCGGTCCGAAAAGACATACAGTGTGACCGACAATCTGCGAGGGCTGATTAAGTTCGCAAGGCTCAACCTGATGGAGGCCTGGCCCATGAACGGGCCTTTCGATGTGATCTTTTGCAGAAACGTGATGATTTACTTCGACAAACCGACCCAGAATACACTCGTGCGGCGTTTTTGGGATTTACTTCGGCCGGGGGGTGGGACGCTGTTCATCGGGCATTCCGAGAGCCTTACCGGCATCCGGCCTAAGTTCCAATACGTCAAGCCCACGATCTACC
>JAGHBX010000428.1 GCA_021160785.1 Planctomycetota bacterium
TCATAAGAGAGTACGATTTTGTCATCGACGGCACGGACAATTTCTCTTCCAAGTTCCTTATCAACGCCGCATGCTACTTCGAGAAAATTCCGTTCTCGCACGCGGGCGTCCTGCGATTTTTCGGTCAGTTGATAACGGTGATTCCAGACGCCTCCGTGTGCTACCGCTGCGTGTTTCACTCATCGCCGCCCGCCGGTGTGGCGCCCTCGTGCTCACAGGCCGGCGTCCTCGGGGTGTTGGCCGGCGTCATAGGTTCGCTGCAGGCGACCGAAGCCATAAAATACATTTTGGGCGTCGGTGATCTGCTCACCGATACCCTGCTGACATACGACGCCCTGACGATGGAGTTTCGAAGCGTAAAACTCAATCGCAACTCCCAGTGCGCACTGTGCGGCGACAAGCCGACGATAACAGAGCTCAAAGACGAAGAACAAGCCGTCTGCGATTTGAAAGGATCGCCGAATGACTGAGCTGGAGATGCCTGCTTCTGTATTTGACCAGATGGTTGCTCAGGCCCGGGCCGCGGCGCCCATCGAGTCCTGCGGGATTCTCGCCGGCGGCGACAATCGCATCGAGCAACTGTACGAGATGACCAACATTGACAAGAGTCCCATACATTTTGCGATGGACCCGGCCGAGCAGTTTGCCGTTGTAAAGAAAATGCGTGCGGCCGGCCTGAAGATGTTGGCAATATATCACAGCCATCCGCTGACGCCGGCAAGGCTCTCCGAGGAGGACCAGCGGCTTGCTTTGACGCCCGATGTAGCCTATCTGGTGCTTTCTCTCAAAGACGCCGAAAACCCCTATGCAAAGGTGTTTGTTGTTGACCGGGCCCAGGCCCGCCAAGTACCACTGACGATTGTGAAAGGATAGAAATGGACAACGAGACCAGACCCGTCGAGCCGATACTGCAAATACCGCAAACGGTAAAGGAGGATGTGTTAGCTTATCGGCAAAACGTCGAGAAGTTCCAGGCAGGTGGAACGTCCGCCGTTGCTTTTCGTGCTTATCGCGTACCCATGGGTATCTACGAACAGCGCAGAGAGGGACATTTCATGGTGCGTATCAGGATCGGGGCGGGCCTTGCGACTGCCGGCCAGTTGCGAAAAATCGCCGAACTGAGCAAACAGTACGGCAACGGCATTTTGCATATTACGACCAGGCAGGACATACAGATTCATGAAGTGAATATTGAAAATACGCCCGACGTCCTCGAGAAACTGCTGGCCGCCGGCCTGTCGGCCAGAGGCGGCGGAGGCAACACCGTTCGTAACGTCAGCGCCTGTCCGGGGTCGGGAATTTGCTCCAATGAGAAGTTCGAGGTCGCTCCTTATGCCGTCGCCTGCGCCGAATACCTGCTCCAGGACCGCTCCTCGTTCAACCTGCCGCGAAAATACAAGATTGCCTTCTCCGGCTGTCCCGAAGACTGCGCTTTGGCGTCGGTGGCGGACCTCGGTTTCTTTGGGGCCATACAAAACGGCCAGAAAGGCTTTGTCGCATACGCCGGCGGAGGCCTGGGCTCCAATCCCGCCGTTGGAGTGAAGATCGAAGACTTCATCAAAGACGACGAAATCTTCACCGTCGCCCAGGCAGTCAAAAACCTCTTCGACAAACACGGCGACCGTTCCAACAAGAACAAAGCAAGATTGCGTTATGTCCTTAAACGCGTTGGCCAGGAAGAATTTGTCAGGATGTACAAGGAGGCCAAAGACGCTCTCAGTCGGCAAGGCCTAAGCGGCGAAATCCCCGAAATACGCGACATCTTTGCGCCATTCAGAGTCGAAGCCCCGCAGGGTCAATCTGATGAGGATGCATCATCAGAAATCGAGCATGTGTGGCCGGAGAAAACCGACGGTCTCTGTTCGATATGGCTTACGCTGAACCTGGGCGATATCACGGCCGACGGGCTGGCTGCGGTTGCAGATATTGCAGATGAATTCGGTTCCGGCTTAGTTAGAACAACCCAGTTTCAAAACCTGCTCATAAACGGCATAAAGAGCCCCGACGTTGAATCGGCGGTCGAAAAGCTCAAGCAAAACGTCAAGACCCTCGCCCGTCAAAGTCCGCAGATCGTTGCATGCACCGGCGCAGCCACATGCAAGTTAGGCCTCTGCCTCTCGCGGGGCCTGGCAACCGCCATTGCCGACAGCGTTCCAGAAACGTCTCCGAACGGCTTTGGCCCGGTAATTCGCATAAGCGGCTGTCCGAATTCATGCGGCCATCACTACGTCGCATCGATCGGTTTTCAGGGAAGAGCAAAAAGAGTAAACGGCCGGCTCATGCCCTGCTATGACGTGCTGGCCGGCGCCAATATTCACATGGGCGACGCAAAAATCGGTGAAAAAATCGGCACCGTACCCGCAAAGCGAATCCCGGAAATAATGGCCCAGGTTCTCGAAACAGGATCGCAAGACTTCGACAAGCTAAAGCAGCTCGTTGAAAAGTACAGCGACTTCAGCAGCGGCGATTTCCCCGACGAGTATTTCTACGACTTCGGCGCCGATACCCCCTTCTCACTTGCCGGCCGGGGCCCCGGCGAATGCGGCGCAGGCGTCATGGATGTCATGGTCGTGGATATCGACGAGGCAAAGCAGGCGATCAAAACTGCTAACGAGATTGCACCCGGCAAAGAACAAAACGAAAGCATATACAAGGCAGTCGTCGCCGCAACAAGAGCGCTTCTGATAACGTTTGGCATGGAGCCGAAAAAAGACAGAGAAATCTTCGCCGCCTTCGGCGAACACCTTATAAAACCCGGCTGGGTCGCGCTGGATACGCAGCAACTGCTGGACAAAGCTATTGACTACCGAATAGGCGACATTGACACAATCGCAGATATCCTGAGGCCTGTCGAATCGCTGGTCAACCGCATAGATGAGCTGTTCAAATCGCTCGACGCCGGCCTGAAGTTCAAGGCCAAACCCCTCGCGCCGCCTCCTGCCGCGGACCAACCAGAGACTCAAACACACGTTATCGATCTGAGAGGTGTCGCCTGTCCGATGAATTTTGTGAAGGCAAAGATCGAACTTGAAAAAATCGATGTGGGCGGAATACTCGAAGTACTGCTCGACGGTGGTGAACCGATAAAGAATGTCCCGGCAAGCTTCGTCGACCAGGGCCA
>JAGHBX010000583.1 GCA_021160785.1 Planctomycetota bacterium
GATGACGGTTTCTTTGGGCGGCGGAACAGATGTGGAGGACGTTGACGACAGTAAAAAGGAGATTTTTCCTGTTGATGTGTATAAGGGTGTCGGCGCGTACCAGGCCGGTGAAATCCTCGGAAAACTCGACTGTCCGAAAAAAGTAATCAGCCCGCTGTCCAG
This sequence comes from Planctomycetota bacterium, assembly GCA_021160785.1. Lineage (GTDB taxonomy): Bacteria > Planctomycetota > Phycisphaerae > Sedimentisphaerales > Anaerohalosphaeraceae > B28-G16. Next base: position 163 of record JAGHBX010000583.1, read on the forward strand.
GGTCCTGGTTGATCTCTGGGATATGTTCATATCGACGGGAATGAAGATGTGCGAGGTAAATCCCTGTCGAATCACACCACAAGGAAAGCCGTATATCTGCGATTTCAAGGCCGTCTTCGATGAGGCGAACTTCAAGTTCAAGAATCTGGGTTTCGATTTGTTTGAGTATCCCGCCAATGTAACCTTTTTTGAAGAGGAGATGGCCTCGTGGAGCGCTTCGAGTCATCAGGGTCAGGCGCATGTCGCCCAGCTTGGGGGTAATATAATTTTGCCGATTCTCTTCGGAGGAGGTGCTTCAACGATTATCGTGGAAACGCTGATACAGAACGGCGGCAGCCCGATATTTCTCTCGGACTTTGGCGGAAATCCCCCTTATGAACGGATGTTCGGCACGGCGAATATCTGCTTTGAGCATCATCTGGAAAAAGCCCGCTTGCTGCTTATTCTGGGTGGCAAAGCCAACAACACGGCGATAGATGTGACATTCAAGGCGATCGCCGACGCGCTGCAGGCCTATGTCGACGAGCACGGGCCCATATCAACGCCGGTGATAATCGGACGTGGCGGCCCGCAACTTGTGCAGGGTCTGCTCGCCATGAAAGATACGCTCGATTCATTGGGTTTGCCTTATGTTATCTTCGGACCGGATACGCCGGTTACCCAGGTTGCAGAGTACGCCGCCGGATTCGGCCGGGCCATTTGCGAAATGAGAGGTGAAGGATGAGAGCAGCCGGCTTGAGCGATCTGTTGAAAGCCAGCGACAGGGTGGCGGTTTCCAACATCACGGGCAGGGAAGCAGGCTCGGTGACCATTAATTCGCAACGATACTGCGGCAATATCGTGGGAGGATGGGCCCTTGGCAAAGGCGGCCAGAGGCTTGATGTGCCGGGAGGCAAGCCCGTTGCGGTTTTTTCAAACGTTGAAGAGCTGACCAGGAGCCTTCCAGAGGAAAAGCTTCCGAACAAGATCATAGTGTATTCTCCGCCGCCGGCTGTTTACGGCGAGGTCAAAGAGATCATCGAGCACTGCAGCAATACGGTTGAGACACTTTTCATAATAACCGAGCATGTATCGATAGAGGTTACCGCCAAGATCGCCCAGATGTGTTCGCAGGCGAATATCGACGTATTGGGCGGTAATTCCCTGGGGATGATTAATACGCATGATGGCGTTCGTGTCGGTGCTGTCGGCGGGACGAATCCCTCGGAGAGTTTTCGGCCCGGCTCGACGGCGATTATATCCAACAGCGGCAATATGGTAAACACAATGGCTTCGTACCTGCTCAGCGGCGGCTTGGGCACTTCGTACGGTATTTCGACGGGCAAAGATACTCTGATATTGCTGCCTTTCAAGAAGCTTCTGGAACTGGCGGTCAATGATGAAAAGACAAAACTGGTAATCGCTTATATCGAACCGGGCGGATTATATGAGAAAGAGGCGGTGGAGATGATGGCCCGGACGAGTTATCCCAAACCTGTAATTGCCTACATAACCGGCGAAGTTCTTCAAACGACCGGAGGGGCGTTCGGACATGCAGGTGCAGTTGTGGAAGGAAAGGGAACAAGCAGCACCGACAAGATGCTGCTTTTTGACGAGTACTTCGGAATAGAGTGCTTGATCCGGCGGCAAAGTACGAAGAAACGCCGGGACTTGTCGATGCGTTAAAACGAGGTATACGCATCAGGGCGCTGCACCATCTGCCTGCTGCTGCGACACTGGTCTGCAAGATGGCGGGCATTGAGCGTGATTTTCGTCCATCCAGGCCGCTGAAGCTCAATCCCTGGTTTGTGGATTACAAGGAGACGGGCCTCGCCAGACAGTTGCCGACCAAGCTGCTTTTGCACCGCGGCGTCATACCCAAACCGTATGCCTCGCAGGTTAAGCTGCTGAGCAAGGAAACTCTTGGGGTTCGCGCTCCCAGGCGGAGCATGCGAAATGCCAGCCACGCTTCTTCCAATGACGGGCGGGTGACGAGGCTTTACGGCCATTCAATTGAAAACGAGATGAGGGCGGGCTCATTTGCCGAATCACTTTTCTTAGCGTGGTCCGGCGAGCGACCGAGTGAATTCGAGGCGCGGCTGTTGGAGAAATGTCTCATCGGTTCACTCAGTAACGGTCCGGGTACGATCTCGGCGCAGGGCGCCAAGCTGTCCACGTCGGCTGGTAATGCGCCCAACACGGTCATGATAGCGACTTTAGCCAGCATGGGCGATGTGCACGGCGGCAACGGCAGGCGGGCGGTGGAGTTTCTTATTCGCGTATTCGGCAAGGTCGCGATTAAAGACCCCTTCGATCCGGGGCATGGAATCGATGTGCAGAAACTCGCCGTTAAGGAGGCCAGGTCGTTTGCCAAACAACGCCATGCGGCAAAGGAAGTGGGAGCGGACTATCAGCGCATACCGTGTCTGGGTCATCCCGTGTTTAAGGACAAGCCGGTAAATTATGATCCGCGTGAGCGTATTATCGCCGATTTTCTCAAGGAAAACGAGCGGTGCAATGTCTTTCTGGATTTCTACCATGCTTTGGCGGGTCAAATCAAGAATCTTGGAATCGCCCGCAACGTCTGGGCGGTCAATCTGGACGGTGCGATCGCTTCGGTTGTGCTCGGCGTCTGCTGGAAGCTGCTCAGGGAAAAGCGAATCACAGTTCGGCGTGTATGCGATATTGCCTTTATGGTCTTTGCCTTAGGTCGTGTCGCCGGAGCCGGCGGCGAATTTCTGGATCATCAGGATACCGGAACACCAATGGACATGCGCGTCCTCGTAAGCGAATGCACGATACTCAGCAGACCGCAAGACTGATACCCCGCGGAGAGGTTTCTTATGTTGGCGATGAAGCCATCATTCTTGTGCGGTTTTTTGTTCGGCTAAGACCTGGAAGCGGTTGGCGATGGCCAGGGCCGGGTCCACGGGGACGGCGACGCCTTTTGTTCCTTTGGGGATGCTGATTGTGGGTCTGGGGGCTAAGGTCTTTCCTTCGAACTGGGGCAGCCAGGGGCGTTCTGCTTCGAGCATTTCGATTGTCATGTCGCGGATTTCCTTGAGGGTACAGCAGGCCGACGTCAACGGGTCCATTGCGATGGCGTGCATGATATACTCAGGGTCGCCTGTCAGGCCCGCTTCGACGGCTAATTGCTGGACGGTGACATTGCTCTGGTTCATGGC
>JAGHBX010000450.1 GCA_021160785.1 Planctomycetota bacterium
CAGACGCCGGCGGCCTGGATAAGCCACACGAACGCCAAAACCGCGGCGGGACCGGCAGCGCGTTTGATCCTGTTCATTTCAACACCCTTTCTCCATTCTCCGGAATCGTCAACGCAGACATATCATGATTGAGATTCCGAATCTCCTAATTATATCAGACATTGACGCAAATTGCAAGGGTCCATGAGTTTTTGCCGCATGGCTATGTGCGGCAGGCCTTTCCGCTAAACCGCAAACCAAAGCAGGAAGCAGAAAACGCCGGAGCCCTTTTCCTTGCAATCACAGGCCATCCGAAACGAAATCACCGCATCGGCTTAAGGTTTGGAGTAGACCTGCGTAAGGCCGGTGGTGCCGGGGATTATCTTCAGCGTGGCTGTCTTGCCAGTGCCCGGCCACCGCGAGATGTTAAGCCGCTGGGTGCGCGGATCCCAGCTAAATGCCCCGGCCCAGCCCTGGGGCGACTTCAGGGCCCTCATTTTCCCACCCTTTAATGGGTCACTGGCGACGACCGCTGAGTTGTCAAGCAACACGGAGAAACCGTCAGGATAATGCCGGTCTGCGCCTACGAAGATAGTTGACGCGCCAAGGTCGCGGTCGACCAGCACGTCCATCGTGAAAACTCGATTCGCAACATCAAAACCATAGCGCTCGATCCAACCGGCGACCGCCAGCGGTCCCGGGCGCGCCACAAAGTCCATCACGTACTTCCGCTCCGCTGTGCCCACGGCAATGGGGTCGCGAAAAAGGGACCAGGTAAAGGTGCCGCGTTTCCTTGTATACATCTTCTTGGTGCCGGTAAACCAGGCTTTGACGCTGCCCAATCGGCGCCTGTCAAATATCCGGGTCGTGGCGAAGTAGATACCCTGAAACCTTTTCTGGGCTTGCCAGTTGGTGTCCATGGACTCGAGCGTGGCCGGTCCCCACTCGCCGATCATGAGCGGGGCGTTCAATCGCGCCGCCTCTTCGGCGTATCGGTCCAACGTTGGCGCCAGGTTATCCGGCTTGCCCTCGTAGGTGTGAGGCGCGTAGATAACGCCCTCGCGCTCGATGGGAGTCATGAACTCTACAAACGGAATGTTGTGCTGCGCCCGATCCTCTTCCTCACGAAGCAGAGGCTGCACCAGGGTAAATTTCTTCGAGTCGATAGTGCGAAGTTCATCGATGAGCCGACGGTAGAGCGGAACCAGATTGTCCTTTTCGCAGACGCGGTAGTCCGGCAGGCGACCCTTGTGCGGTTCGTTTAGCAGATCATAGCCAAATATCGAGTCGTCATTCTTGTAGCGTTCCCAGATGGTCCGCCACGCTTTGGTCACATAGTCCTGCTCATTGTTTTTGTTCTTCCACAGGGCGGTCCAGTCGAAGCCCTTACAGAAGTAGGTCGTGAGTTTGAAACAGGTCTTGAAACCCATCTCTTTTCCGTGGCCGACAAGGCGGTCGACCTTCTCCAAATACTCCTGCTGCAACTCATTGCCGGGCCAGCCGCCAAGCGGGCCGAGGGTGAGCCGAATGACCTGGAAGTTGGCGCCCAGGCGCACCATCCGACGATAATCATCAAGGCTGTAGTCTGTCGTGCTAACCCCGGACTGCTCCGTCACCACAACGAATCCGCGCGGAATGAAATGGCGGCCATCATCGTCCCGAAAGCATACCGTGATGGGCGGCTCATCGGCGGTCCTGGCGGAAGCTGCCATGCAAGGCGCCAGCAACGCAGCCAAAGCCGTAAGCATTAAACATACCTTCATTTTCATTTCCCCCTGGATTTTTTCCCGAGAGCCCACTGACCCGCCGGCAGGCCGATACGTTCCGGGTGGTACAATTTCGGATCAAAATTAGGGTTGGGCTGAGGAACCACCGCCTTGGTTTCTTTAATGTGACTGGCGATCATCCGGTCGAGTATTTTCACCTTTTCGGGATGGGAGGCGGCCAGATTGTTTTTTTCGCCAATGTCGTCGGCGAGGTTATAGAGGCGGTAATCATGTGCGCCGTTTTCGCCGCCATGGAAGATACGAATCAGTTTCCAGTCGCCGGAGTGCACCGACATAGAGGGCGGCAGCCAATCCGGAACCGGCGGCGAGTGCGGGAAGTAGGTGAAGATCGCCTCGCGATCCAGCTTTCCGCCTTTGAGTGCCGGCATGATGTCGATACCGTCGACTGTATGATTTTTCGGCAGACCAATTCCGAGGCCGTTGAGCAGCGTCGGATAAAAATCCGATGCCTGAATGATCTCGTTGCTGCGGCTGCCTGGTTTGGCGAGACCGGGCCAGACGACAATGCAGGGCACGCGAATCCCGCCCTCGAAAATAGTGGCCTTGCCTCCGCGCAAGGGAGCATTGCTGGTCGGGGTAACTCCACCGTCAGCGGCAATCCTATTGTACATATTGCCGCCGTTGTCGGAGATGAAGACAATTACCGTATTTTCAGCAATGCCTTTTTTGTCCACCGCGTCGAGCAGAGAGCCGATCGCATCATCCAGCGAATGCACCATGGCGGCATAGGTCGGCGATTTTTGCGGGCTCTTTGGATCGATTTTCTTGCGGTACTTTTCGATCAGCTTCTTTTTGGCATCGAAGGGGGCGTGCACGGAAAACTGCCAGTAATTAGTATAAAACGGCTTGTCGCCAGGGACAGAACTCATCCACTTGACAGCCTCTTCGGCCATGCGGTCTTCGATATGTTCGCGGGGATAGTTTGCTTTGAAATTCCTAAATTTCCACGGTGCGACAAAACTGCCGGCTGGACCCGGACCGGGATGATGGGGAATATCCACGTCGAAGCCGTGCTGAAGCGGACTGTAGGGCTCCGGACCGAGATGCCACTTGCCGAAATGCGCTGTTCTATAGCCGGCATTTTTCATCAATTTACCAAGCGTCGGAAACGCCGTGTCCAGCCGGGTAACCGACCTGGGTGCGATTACCTTCTGGGCGGGCTTTGCCGACAAAGCCAGAGAAGCCTTCATCCGCACCTCCGGCAGGTGATGCCCTGGCGTGGTCGAACCGTGTCGCGCCGGGGTCTGGCCGGTCATAATACTCGCGCGCGTGGGCGAGCAAAGCGGGCTGTTTGAATAAGCACGTGAGAATGTCATACCGCGTTTAGCCAACCGCTCAATATTCGGTGTCTGATAGAGCGAGGTCGTCGCGTAAAGCGTCGTATCGCTCCAGCCGAGATCGTCGGCCAGGATAAATACCACATTCATAGGATCATCTGCTGCGCCGGCAATACCGGTCAGCGGCAATACTACGGCGGCTGCCGCAGTCGTGCATGCTATTTTCAAGAATTCTCGTCGGTTCATATTGCCATTTCTAAGGGAAGTTCGATTACTTGACGAAGAAAATTAATTCTTAGACTTTTTGTCTTTTTTGCCGGCGGCCTGGACAAGCCACACGAACGCCAAAACCGCGGCGGGACCGGCAGCGCGTTTGATCCTGTTCATTTCAACACCCTTTCTCCATTCTCCGGAATCGGCAACGCAGACATATCATTATTGAGATTCCGAATCTCTTAATCATATCAGACATTGCCGCAAATTGCAATAGGTTAGTGGGGGTGATGAAAAAGATTGCTTTTTTTGCTGGATATATTATCCTGTTGGCGGTAAACAGGTGTGACAAGAGGGAATTCGATGTCCGTGAAGTTGAGTTCTACAGACGAGCAGTTGCTTGAAGGCGCCCGCGGCGAAGCTGCGCAGATGGCGATGCGCATTGTGGTTAGGATGGCTGATGTCCTCGGTGCGGATGAGTTGATGGATGTCAGCCAGGCGCATATCGACGGGTGCGGGCTGCTCAGCGGGGCGAGTCTGGAATTCGCCGAGACGCTTGCCGATAAAGGCGCCAAAGTCGCCATCCCGACGACTCTCAACATGGGTCCGCTGGATCTGCAGAACTATCGGCAGTTCGGCATCGATGAAGAATTCGCCGGCAGAGCGATCCGGCAGGGCGCTGCGTATACGGCGATGGGCTGCATACCCACGTGGACGTGTGCTCCTTACCAGAGCTACCTGACGCCGCGGTTCGGCCAGCAGATCGCCTGGGGGGAATCCAACGCGATTGTCTACGCCAACAGCGTGTTGGGGGCACGGACGAACCGCTACGGCGATTACATGGATATCTGCGCTGCGATTACGGGCAGGGTGCCTAAGTGCGGGCTGCATTTGAGCGAAAACCGCAAGGGGCAGGTGCTGTTTCGGCTTGCAGATATCGACCCCGCTCTTCTGGAAACCGACGCCTTCTATGCGATACTCGGGCATTACATCGGCAAGGCGGCCGGTGACATGATACCGGTTATTGAAGGACTGCCCACCCGTGCAACCGGCGATCAGCTTAAGGCATTTTGTGCGGCGGTCGCCTCTTCGGGTGTGGTTGCCCTGTTTCATGCCGTCGGTGTTACGCCGGAGGCGGGGACGCGCGAGCAGGCCTTTGGCGGCGAGGCGCCGGAGGGCATTATAGATGTATCGCCTGCCGATTTGCAGGAGGCCCAGCGCGATTTGTCGCCTGCCGGGGCTGGTACGCCGCTTGATCTTGTTATCTTAGGCTGCCCGCATTTTTCGTTCGAGGAGTTTCGCCGGTTAACTGAATTGATACGAATCGAAACAGACAGCGGCAACATGCTCAATA
>JAGHBX010000552.1 GCA_021160785.1 Planctomycetota bacterium
CTATCGGCTTATGCAGCAGGCGGTTATGACAGTTTCATTGCCATACCGGCAGATTGTTGACGGAAGCCACAAGATGTAGGGGGTACTTGCGTTAAGTGGATACCCCCCTTACCACAATAATACATTCCTTTACCTCCTTTCATAATTCCATTCTAACTCGCCGGGCCGGACGGCAAAGGCAGCCTCATAGTAGCTCTCGAAGAGCAGCGGTCTATTATCCCTTAAAGCCGCCGGAACAGGTATTGGCTCGGTCGGTCTCGGCTAAGCCCTCGAAGGGCTGGAATCCGTGGACCTGAAACCACACCCGGCGTGAAACAAATAACACAACTAACTACTCACGATTGTGAAAACGAACCCAATTCCGACCTAACCTCAATAAGCGACATAACTTACAACAGAAGCCGCTACAATAAAGCCAAAAAAAACGACCCCCAACCCCACAACCCAGACGACAATCCCGACCGAATCGCCAATAAACAGACCTGACAGGTCGTCGAAAAACCACCAAAATAACGGCAGGTTTCACGGACAAGCAAGTTTGTCCGTACTTTAGTTTGGAAACACATCCAAACGAGCGCTGAATAAACGCGCCCCCCCATCACCAGTTTTCCACGATTTACTACCCACTACATCCCTAATGCTAACTCCCCGCACTATAATCGCTTAGGGAAAGCAGGGTCAGCATGCGGGTTTTTGGGGGTTGAGACAAGTTTAGGTTGCTTTTTGGCTTGGGGGTGCTATAATTTTCGTTCTTGTTTTGCAGCGGAATTGGTTATTTTTTGCTTAGACGGGGATTACGTTGAAATTTCAGGTTTTCAAAGATGGCCGCTTGATGAGCAACTTCACTGTGTCGGCGGCCTACATGTTCGGCGCCGACAGTATCCCGCTCCACGCGGTCGAAAAGATCAAGTTCAAGCACGGCGTCATTGACTGCAAGCGAAAAAGCTGCGATTCCGCCGGATTGGCGCTGCTTTGGCCGGTCGAGGGGTTCGGGCGCATCCTGCTGCCCACCACGCGACTGCCAGAACGCAAGGAGCCGTATATCCTGAACCTCGAGTTGGCGCGGGCGAAACTCATGCAGACTACGCTCAAGCGAGAGGACTGGGCGATTTTCGAGGAGACCAACAGCTTTGCCAACCTGGCGCACGAGGCGCAGGGCCTGTTCATCGAGGCCCTGAAGAAAATCAAAGACCCCGCCGAGGCGTCCAGGCTTGCAGACGAGTCGCTTAGAAAAGCGCTGATCTTTTCCGAAAAAATGGCTTCAGCCCACGCCGATGTATTCCTGGAAGTTCGTTGCCGCAAAAAAGGGTTAGGCAGGCACAGCATGGGCTGCTGCATTGACCCGGAGCTGATCGGTCAGGAAAAGTACCGCAAATGGCTGCTGGAGATGTTCGGTTTTGTAACGATTCCCATCACATGGAGCCAGATCGAGCCGGAGCAGGGTCGGTTCGATTATTCGTCCATTGACCGTTGCCTTGAAGCGCTTGCCGGAAGGCGTCTGGCGATCGCCGTGGGCCCTCTTCTTTGCTTTGACGAGCAGTATCTTCCCCGATGGCTGCCGCACGGCCAGTGGGAGTTCGAGCGCATACGTGAAAGTGCCTACGATTTTGTTTCACGAATGGTCTCGCGATACAGCCGGTACATTCATGCATGGCGGCTGATCAACGGCATGAATGCGTGCAATCACTTCGGTTTCAACTTCGAGCAGATCATCGAGATGACCCGGACAGCGTGCCTTGCAGCACGGGCGGCCGACAGCAAATCACGCAAGATCGTCGAGATATTCATGCCGTGGGGCGAATACTATGCAACCGACAGGGAGACGATTCCGCCGCTGGTCTATGCCGATATGATTATCCAGAGCGGCATCAGCTTCGATGCGTTCGGTGTGAAGATGGAGTTCGGTACAGATAAACCTGGCATGCATCTTCGCGATCTGATGCAGATATCGTCGCGACTGGATTTCTTCACCGCCGTGGCAAAACCCGTCCACATCACCGGTGTTGCGGTCCCGAGCGGCTCGCCCGGGGGCGACCAGGATCCCACAGTTGCCGGCATGTGGCGAAAGCCATGGGACCAGACCGTGCAGAGTGAGTGGATTGACAAGCTCTACCGGATCGCGCTGGGCAAACCGTTTGTAAACTCCATCACGTATTCCAGCCTCGCAGACAGCGATCGGTTGGAGATTCGTGAGAGCGGACTCCTGACGACCGACTTTGCACCGAAAGAAGCGTTCCTGACGCTGGCCAAGATGCAGAAGATGATCATGGGCCATTAGGCTTTATAGTTCGTGGTTTGTAGTTGGTAGTTCGTAGTTAGTTCCTGTTGCAGAAACAACATTTGACATCCCCGGGTAAGGGTATTGCTTATGTACGCCAGTTTTTATGACGACCGGCTGTGGCAAATGTCGATGACCAAATGCAGGGCGTTCGTATGTGCCGCCGGCGCCGCCTGTGTGTTGAGCGCAATTTTCGCGGGCGTCTGGCTTTCGAACGCCGGCGCTGCCGATGAGATCGTGTTAGAGACGCGGATTAACCCGAACACCGCCCCGGCGGCGAGCCTCATGCGGCTGCCGAACATCGGGCCAAAACGCGCGCAGGCGATTGTCGAATATCGCCAGGCGACAGACGGGCCGGAGTCGGCGTTTGAAAAGGCCGAGGATCTGGAAAAGATCAAAGGCATCGGCCCGGCTACCGTCGAGGGCGCCAGGCAGTGGCTGTGTTTCGATTAGCTCGTGGTATGCATCTGTTGATGACGGAGTTGTGCAAATTATGGCGGACTGGGAAATAAAGAAAACGTTGGGTCAGTGCTGCGAAACCGGCCGGGAATTTTCTATCGGCCAGGAGTACTACGCCGCGCTGGTGGAAATTGAAACCGGCCAGTTGGAGCGACGCGATTACAGCGCCGACTGCTGGGAGCGGGACAAGCCTGTAGTTTACTGCTTCTGGAAGACGAAGATGCCGGATTC
>JAGHBX010000104.1 GCA_021160785.1 Planctomycetota bacterium
CTCGCAGCCGATGTCGCCTCGGATATGGACATGCCCCCGCACAATCTCTCGGCAATGGACGGTTTTGCCTGCAGGCAAGCCGACCTGAACGACGGACTCGCCGAGATTGAGACGATACCCGCAGGATACATGCCCACAAAGAGCATTGGACCGGGCGAGTGTAGCCGGATCATGACCGGGGCAGTCGTGCCCGATGGTGCCGATATCGTTGTGATGGTCGAGCATACCGAGGCCAGAGACGGGCTCGTGTACGTGGTCAAGAAATCCGGGAGAACGAATATCCGCCGTAAGGCCGAAGATATCCACACCGGCGATGTCGTGCTCACCGCAGGCACAGTGCTTCGACCCGTGGAGATCGCCGTCCTGGCCTCGGTGGGTTGCGATCCGGCGCCTGTCTACGCAATGCCCCGTGTCGGCGTGGTTGCAACCGGCGACGAACTCATCGAGCCGCGCCAGAAACCGTCGGCCGCCAAGATACGCAACTCCAACAGCTACCAGCTCTGCGCCCAGATCCAAAGAGCCGGCTGCATACCGAAATACTTCGGCATCGCAAAAGACACGCCCGGGGCGGTCAACGATATTCTCGCCACGGCGATGGAACAATGCGATGTCGTACTATTCAGCGGCGGTGTATCGATGGGCGATTATGACTTCGTGCCACAGATACTGAGCGATAACGGCATCGATATCAAATTTGAAAAGGTCAAAATCAAGCCGGGAAAACCGACCGTCTTCGGTACAAAAGGCAACAAGTACTTCTTCGGCCTGCCCGGAAATCCCGTCTCGACGTTCGTATTGTTCGAGGTCATGGTAAGACCGTTTCTCATGAAACTCATGGGCCACGATTACACGCCCGCAAAAATCAACGGGAAACTGGCGAAAGAGATCGGAATACGAAAGATAGAGCGCGCCGAATTTCGACCCGTAAAACTCGAACCCAACGGCTCCGTCAATTTTTTCGAGTATCACGGCTCAGCCCACATCCACGCCTACACCCTCGCAAACGGCGTAGTACGGATCCCAGCCGGCGTAACAAAAATCAACGCCGGCGCCAACGTACAAGTCACCCTGATCTGACACCCTTGATGTTATTGCCCGGCCGCTGTCCTGCTCGCTAATGCTCCACAATGAACGGCCAGTCGTGCGGATCTGAGCGATCCTTACGTTTTCCCTTTTCCAGCCCACCCTCGTCGGTGCCGTCTTCGCCGATGCTATAGACAATATACCCCGGCTCGGTCAATTTATATCGCAGGGGCTCACCGTCGAATGGGTCGATAGGCGCCTTGTCGATGTACCGCGGCGCCAAATCATCAAGCACTTTCGGCAGAGCCCCCTTCGCCAGGCGATATCGCTCAATCCCCAGGGCAACTCTGGTACAGTCTACCCCAGCGGCGACTCGCAGGTCTATCTGGACGACCCTTTCGAATGCGGACATCCCTATTTTTGTAAGTGAATAAAAGATAGACAAATCGTCCACCTCGGCGGAAATTTCGCGACATCGTGAAAGCCGCTGCTGGCCAGGCAGTTTCATCGCATCTATGTATTGCCCAAGCATTTTCAAAGACATCAGAAAGTTTCTGTCTGAAACCCCTGTAATTCGCAGAAGTCCGCCGGGGATCGCGGGCAATCCCAATTGTTGTGGATCGTCGATATAGCTGATGATAAAGCAGCGTTCACCGATAAGTCCCATTACCATGGGGTTATCTTGATAGGCTTGGCTCAATCGCTGCTGCAGGGCGGTCAACTGTTCATCGGTCAAGGTCGTCCGGTTCAGTATGTATTCCGCCGACGAGCAACTGAATGCGATCCATCTCATACGTGACACTTGCGAATTCAGTATGGGCTCCTTTTTGAGTGACTGGGCCAGCGCCAGTTGTTTTGCGATGTTTTTGACGGCGGCATCCCCATCGCTCCGGTGTGCAAAAAGCATCGTTTGTTCAGGCAGCAACCGCCCGCAGGCATATATGTCACTCAGATGAGGAAGCAGCATATTCATACCCTGGCTAAAATCCAGGCCATATCTGCAATGTTCGATGGTGGCGGCCTTGTCGAGGAATTCGAGGGTCTCTTTGTTGGCCCGCAAGTCCGAGATTATGGCTTCGACGCTATTGGGGTCCAGTGGCCCCCGCTGGTTCGCTATGCCCAGTGTTCTGAGGTTGGGCAGGAGCTTTTTCAATTCCTTGCTTGGCTTTTGATACGCATCGAACGCCTTGCTGTAGATATCGGCGGCATTGGGGACGCCTTCGGGGATGGAGTAGTATTTGTCCAGTTCCTCGAAGTTTGTCGGATAGCCTGCGGCACGGATGGCGGCGATCTCCTTTTGAAGACGTTTTTTGCCGGCGAGGGCAAACACTGCGAACAGGCCGACAAAGCAAATCAGCAAAAGCAGCCCAATTTGCCAACCACTCAGCCTGAAACTCCTGCCAGATGAGTATTGATCCATTCCAATTCCCTCTAATATCAACTAATAGTACGTTGAACTCTCACGAATATTCACTTTTACCACCGAATGGTTCCTGCCCCCCCCCTCCCCGTCAAAGGCAATGAACCGCCGAACTCTTGAAGGTAATATAGGCCTCCGCGCCGACGGCGATCCCCAATTCCTTGAAAGAGCGATACGTAATCAACGCCGTAAGGCTCATCGCCCCGGAGACAACCTGCACCGCCAGCAGCGAGCCATGATGCTCGATCTCCGCCACCAGGCACGTGAACTGATTCCTCGCACTGCTCTCGAACGCTTCTGTGGAGATAACTATCTCCTCCGGCCTGATCCAGATATGAGTCGTCGTCTCGTCGGCGTCGCTGGCCTGTATCTGCCGGCCATCTACAAAACACGCGCCCGACTTCACCTCGCTCACAGCCAGTATATTTCGCATCCCGAGGAACCTCGCCACATCCGGCTCGCAGGGCTCGTGAAACAACTCCGCAGCCGAGCCCACCTGGCGAATCCTGCTGTCCAACATAACGCAGATTCGATCCCCCAGCGTTATCGCCTCCTGCGGATCGTGAGTTATATGCAGCACCGGCACGTTCAATTCGGTATTGATTCGCTTAAGTTCCTTCCGCAGCCGCAGCCTCGTATTCACATCGACAGCGCTCAACGGCTCGTCCAGCAGCAGCAATTGCGGCCCAACCGCCAGCGCCCGCGCCAGTGCAACGCGCTGCTGCTCCCCGCCCGACAGGCTCTTCGGGTAGCGATCCAGAATCTCTTCGATACGCAGTATCTCAGCCAATCCCGCTACCTGCCGGCATATCTTCTCGGCCCGGGCGGATGCCGCCTCCAGCCCGTATGCAATATTCCGCCGAACCGTCAAATGCGGAAACAAAGCATAATCCTGATAAACAACCGAAAACCCCCTCGCCTCCGGAGCCCTCGACGTAATATCTGCGTCATCCCACAATATCCGCCCCTCATCCGGGCCGATCAGACCGGCGATAATCTCCATCAGCACCGTCTTGCCCACTCCGGACGGGCCTAACA
>JAGHBX010000530.1 GCA_021160785.1 Planctomycetota bacterium
GCGGCGTCTGGCTGGACTGGATGGCCCAGGGCACGCGGTTTACCGGAAATCTCCTCCACGACAACAGTCAAGACCTTTTCGTAGAAGTAGATCACGGCCCCTTCATGATAGACAACAACATATTCCTTTCGCCAAAAAACCTCAGAGACTGGTCCCAAGGCAGCGCCTATGCTCACAACCTCTTCGCCGGTTCTATTTCGGGCCGTAAAGAAGGCAGGCAAACCCCCTCCTTTAAACCGCATACGGTAAAGGACATGAAAATCTCCAACATACAGCACAAAGACGCACGCTTCCACAACAACATATTCGCCGGAGGCAACGGCCTGTCTGCCTATGGCGGAGAACCAACCAAAACCCAAACCGCCGGCAACATCTACCTTGCCGGCGCCAAACCCATCGCCCATGACAAGGACGCATTGGTCGCGGCGGATTTCGATCCCGGCGTCAAACTTCAAGAGAAGCCTGACGGCTGGTGGCTCCAAATGGCCCTCGACCTAACCTGGACCACAAAACAGAAACGCCCGGTAGTAACCACCGAGCTGCTGGGCAGGGCAAAGATACCCGACGCACCATTCGAACAGCCTGACGGCACACCCTATCGACTCGACACTGACTATTTCGCCAAAAAGAGAAACACACCCAATCCCGCCCCCGGACCATTTCAGTTGGCCAGTAAAAAAGCAATCCGCCTAAAGGTCTGGCCCAAGTGATATCAAATTCAGTTAATTAGTTCCTGTTGCGGAAACAGCATTTGTCATTCCCGCGAAAGCGGGAATCCAGAAAGCTTATGGTTTTGTCAGGCTATCAAAATATCGGCGTTTTTTAACTGGAATTATTATGAGGACCTAAGGATGAAACGCAGAACAACTGAATCGAACGCGACTTGAGATTCCGGGTCTTCGACACTATACTTTGAGACTTGGTGGACTCTGTATGCGTATACATGACCCTTGCGGATGTAAGGTGGGTTTATATTCATTTGACGAGGAGAAAAGGCCGATATGTTTCGGGCGGGCGGATAACAAGATTGTGGCGGTGCGTTAATGGAGTATTCGATTTGATTCGGGCATTTCTTACGAGTCCGGCGGCCTTCAAACTGGTGATGTTTCTCACCGGGCTGGGTGTAATGTTCCAAGTGGAATCTATTCTGCCGGCCAGGCCCTGGCAGGCGGCCAGAAGAAAGCGACTGTGTTTTCATTTGGTGTTGTCGACATTTAACGGCATCCTTTTGCGGCTGACGGTTTTTGCACCGCTTGTGATGTTGCAGGTGGCTGTCAATTCACAAGGGCTGGGGCTTTGTCCCATGATCGGGCTGAAGGGACCGTGGGAGATGGCGGTGTCTCTGGTGGTGCTGGATATGCTTAACTACTGGTGGCGCCGATGGAACCATCGGGTGCGCTTGCTGTGGCGGTTTCACAAGGTGCATCATGTCGACACGCATGTTGACGTTACGACGTCGATGCGTTTTCATCCGGGCGAGCTTTTGATTTCTTCGGGCGTCAAGGCCGTCTGGATTCTGCTGCTGGGGCCGTCGATATGGACGTTTGCAGTTTTTGAGGCGGCGGTAACCTTGGCGTCGCAATTTCATCATACCAATATCGACTTTGGCAACCGGACCGAGGCGGTTATAAGAAGCGCGATTGTTACACCTTGCTTCCACCGTATGAACAGCCTTTTTGGGCAAAAAGAAAAAAAGTCAAATGTAGACCCTTAAAAAAGGAAGATTTTTTCGCCTACGCATTATTCGGATGAGCCATAAAAACTTGATTTTTAGGCGGAAATGTGGTATAATGTCTCACAATTGAACACAGCGATTAAAACAGGGGGAATTACAAACCAGTGCCCACCAAACCGCACCATCACGTTTCCAGCTTCATATTTCGAATTTCGGGCTTGTCTCGGATTTCGACATTCGGATTTCGCATTTCCCCTGACCTGTCGGGGCGTATTATGCAAAACGAACCCAATCCGGGTACCCACAGCGTCCCGCCACCCCATATTTCTGCGAAACGAACCCAATTACCGCATACCAAGTGTCCCGCCCCCCAAATACGCGAAACAAACCCAATTTGCCATCACGCCAGTCTCAAATCTCAAATTTCAGATTTCGGATTCCCCCGCATTTCTGCGAAACGAACCCAATTTAGCGCGCCACTCCGGCTTACGTGAAGTATTGACAAATTGCCGAAACCTGTGTAATTATGAATTGCAGACAAAGAAGATTTGTGTTTTGACGAGAGGATTGACGGATGGCTAAGAAGGTGCTTGTTCCGATTGCCGACGGGATTGAGGAGATCGAGTCGGTGTGTATTATCGACGTGCTCAGGCGCGCAGGCGCTGACGTTACCGTTGCGTCGGTTGACGGGCTGGAGGTGACGGCTTCGCGCCGGGTGAGGCTTGTTGCCGATAAGGTCATCGGCGACTGTGCCGACGAGACTTTCGATCTTATCGCCCTGCCCGGCGGCATGCCCGGTGCCGAGCACTTGCGCGACAGTGCGGTTCTGGTTAAGCTGCTCAAGGATCAAAAGCAAGCCGGCAGGCTCTACGCGGCGATATGTGCCTCGCCCGCTGTGGCGCTCGCCGCGCACGGGCTGCTGGACGACAAGAAGGCTGTTTGCCATCCGGCTCTTTCCAAAGAGCTTAAATGTCTCGAGGCGGTCGATTCGCGCGTGGTTGCCGACGGCAATTGCGTAACAAGCTGCGGGCCGGGAACGGCAATCGAATTTGCATTAGAATTAGTGAAACTGCTCTACGGTGAAGAAAAGGCAAAGGCGGTAGCAGGCCCGATGCTGGTTCTATGACTTTGGCAATACTGTAACCGCTGGCGGAATTTTTGACAGGATAGCATGATTTTTTATTATCTGTTTTTCATCCTGTTATCCTGTCAAAAAAGAGAGAGGTGAACGGTTACGAAATACTTAAAGCCGGCCCCGGTGTCAATTGGCTGGATTGACACGTTGGGACCGGCTAAGGA
>JAGHBX010000078.1 GCA_021160785.1 Planctomycetota bacterium
AAAGAACTCATCTCGAAGAAATATGCCTCCAAGCGGCGCGGGCTGATCGACCCTGAAAAGGCGGCATTGCAATATGATCCCGGCTCGCCCAAACTTCAGCGGGGCGATACGATCTATCTGACAACCGCCGACAAGGACGGCAATATGGTCTCGCTCATCCAGAGCAATTACTGGGGAATGGGCTCGGGCATGACGCCGGGCGGATTGGGCTTTGTCCTGCAAAATCGCGGCAGTCTGTTCGCACTGAAGAAGGGGCATTTCAATACATACGAACCTCATAAGCGTCCCTTCCACACGATCATACCGGCCTTTATCACCAAGGACGGCAAGCCCTACATGAGCTTTGGCGTGATGGGCGGCGCGATGCAGCCGCAGGGCCATACCCAGATAGTCGTCAATATGATCGACTTCGATATGAACCTCCAGGAAGCCGGCGACGCTCCGCGGATTCGCCATTCGGGTTCATCCCAACCTACCGGCCAGACAATGACCGACGGCGGAAAGGTCCACTTGGAAAGCGGGTATCCTGAAGCGACAGTCGAGGCATTGAAGAGGATGGGACACACCATCACCCCCTCCCACGGCGGCTTCGGCGGCTACCAGGCAATCATGTACGACCACAAGAACAAGGTCTATATCGCCGCATCAGAATCAAGAAAAGACGGCTGCGCAATGGGATATTAGCCCAAGAACACCGTTCGCGCCGCGAAGTACTAATTTATTACTAATTTAGTTAAAATTAGTACTTGGGGCAAGGGGGCCAAATAACTGTCGAAAGAGCTGTTCCCGGCAAGTGCAAAAAATGTTGGTTGCGCTGTTGCATTCGCGGCGTTTTCGGGTTTAATATGCAGTCATGTTCAGCAGAATTACGGTAATTGGCGATGGCGCGATGGGCAGTGTTTGTGCGATGATGCTCTGCGAAAAGGGTCTGGATGTAACGATGTGGGGTCATGACGCCGAGCAGTTAGCTCAAATAGCCGCAAAAAGAGAGAACACGCTGTTCCTTCCCGGCCATAAGCTCCCCGATTCGCTCAAGTTCCAGGCCGACGACAGTAAGGCTATGACCGACGCCCAACTGATTGTCTCGGCCGTGCCGTGTCAGTTTATGCGGAGCATCTGGCGGCGGCTGAAAGAACACACGCCCGAAGGCGTGCCGATAGTGAGCGTGGCCAAGGGCATTGAGAATGACACGCTGCTTCGCCCGACGGAGATTCTCGCTGATGTCCTGGACGCCGGGCACAAGTACGCAACACTGTCCGGCCCGACGATCGCCGACGAGCTTGCAAATCATCTGCCCGCTACGGCGACGGCGGCAAGCGGCGATGACGAGCTTGCAAAAAACATCCAGTATACGTTCAATTCGCCCTATTTCAGAGTTTATACCAACAACGACCTTCTGGGCGTTGAGCTTTGCGGCGCGGTGAAAAATGTCATCGCCATCGCCGCCGGCATTATTGACGGTATGGGATTGGGCGACAACGCCAAGGCGGCGTTGCTAACGCGCGGTCTGGCCGAAATCGAACGGCTGGGTCTTGCGATGGGAGCAAAGGAGCAGACATTTGCAGGGCTAAGCGGCTTGGGCGATCTGGTTACAACCTGCATTTCACCAAAGGGACGCAACCGGTCATTCGGCGAGAGGGTCGGTCGCGGCATGACCGCCCGCCAGGCTCTGGCGGCGACGCAGAGCGTCGTTGAAGGTGTCGCCACATGCGCCGGCGTCGGCGCCCTTGCACGGCAATACGACGTCGAAATGCCCATATCCGGGGCAATTGGTGATATCATATCCGAAAAAAAGACCGTCAAAGAAGCACTCAAAGACCTGATGTCCCGACGCCTCAAAGCCGAATAGTCCTCCCCCGGCGAACTCTTGCTTATAGGACGTGCGGATTCTGCGGCTGGTCTTTCTTACAGCAATACAGCGCTGCCGGCCGGTCAACGCAAACCCGTCCCGAACGCCGGCGACGCAATCTATTTTCGTCGCCGGCAATGCACTACCGGCTCAGTCAGGTAACCATCCACCATTTGACCGCCATTGGCCGATCTTCTCGGACTATGAATCGACGAATCTCCTGTTAAGACATCTGTTTGACCGGACAGACGCTGTTTCTTAAGCTTTAATCAGGCGCCCCGTTTTGTGGGTGAGTTTGGGTTTGCCGCCAATGTAATGCCAAGGCTGATTAGTGACGACGACAGAGACAGCGAAAGAAGTGCTACAGTCTGATTCCGCCATTATGTGGACGCCTTGTGCCCTTAATACGGCTGTGAGATAGATGGGATAGGAAATGTTTAGAGTGCTAACCAAGAAGGTTTGCCCAATCGGCGTGGACCTCGGCAGCAGTTATTTGCGGATGGCGCAACTGGGATCCAATGGGCACGGGCTGTATCTGCACGGGGTGGGCTGTGAAAAAAAGCCTGAGGATATAATGTCCGGCAGCAGCGAATGGCAGAAATGGGCGGTAAAAACAATCAAACGGATAACGAGACGGGGCGGCTTCAAGAGTAAAAAAGCTGTCGCAGCGCTTCCGTCACAGGATGTATTTATCGACCAGATAAGAATTCCACGCATGCCCGCCAACAAGGTTGGCGAAGCTGTACTCGCCAACGTCAAACAGAAGCTGCCCTTTGACACCAGCCAGGCGATGATTAAGCATGTAGTTGCCGAGCAGACGGGATCGAATAGCTCTGAAATGGATGTGCTTGTAATGGCGGCCGACAGCGTCACGGTTGATCGCCATCTTGCCATTTATGAATATGCCGGACTGGATGTGCAAAACATCAATGTCTGGCCCTTTGCAATGACCAACAGCTTTGTAGAGTTCTTCAGCCGGCGACGCGAGGAACAGGATAAAGTGGCGATGCTGCTGGACATAGGAACCACAAACACCAATATCGTCATATGCCGCAACAGGAATCTGCTTCTGGCACGGGTAGTGAGCCTTGGTTTTGCCGATCTTGAACAGGACGAGGGTGTCCAACGCCTGATATCGGAGATCGATGCGTGCAGCCGGTACTTCGAATTCCACTGCGGAGGAATGCACATTCAGCGTCTGGTTCTCCTTGCCGCCAAAGATATCGATAAGAGAATCTGTTCCAAACTTGCCGAGATGGCCCAGCGCATGCAGATACCGGCGCAAATAGGAGATGTGGCGACCGCGGTCGACATGCGGCCAGGACGCCATGTCGGCGCCGGAAAATTCGACGGCCACATTGACTGGTCGGTTGCTTTTGGTCTGAGCCTGTCGGGCCGGAAAAACGTCAATCACAAATAGTATTTGGATTTAGGCAGATAATAAAATGGCCAAGATAGATTTTGTTCCGGATAACTATATTCAGCAGCGTGAAGGCAACAGGGCGAATCTGACATATCTGGTTCTTCTTGCCGTGCTCATGAGCGCCATCTGCGTAACATTTTCCATCATCAAGATACGACAACGTGCGGCCCGAAACGAACTGGCCACCTTGACGGAGCAGATGTCGCAGGCCCACAAACAGATCGCCCAGCTCGAAGAACTCAAGATCAAGAGCAAGACTATGATGAGAACCATGGTCATGACCGCCGAACTGCTGGAGCCGATACCCCGAAGTATTATCCTTGCTTCCCTGACCAACAATCTTCCCGACGGAGTCTCACTGCTGGAAACAAGACTTTCCGAAAAAGAAATCGTCCGCGCAGCGTCAACACCCGCCAGGATCAGCCAATATCAGGCCGCCGGCGCCAAAGCAGCCGCTCAACAGGAAACGCCACAGAAAGCCTCCGAGACCACCATAGAAATCAAGGGGATCGCGCCCAGCGATATCGAGGTGGCCGAGTACATCGCACGGCTAAGCAATTCCGTTCTGTTCGACAGCGTCGCGCTGGTGGAATCCAAAGAGCATAAGATCGACAACACCAGGTTCAGGGAATTCAAACTCAAAACAATGCTCAGGAAGAACGAAGTCCTGTCCAAGGAAGATATCGGGAAAATCAAGGAAAAACGCGAAGAGACGCTTTAGGCGGCGTACTGAAAACACCGACCGCCCGGAACGCCGATCTGCGTAACCGGCAAAGAAAGTGATAACCGCAAAGAAAGGCTTGATTATGACAAGTGGTTCAAGAAAAATTGTTTTCTTCGCTTTACTTGTGGCGCTGGCGTACGTTTCATATGCCTATATGATTAAGCCGGCCAATCAGCACCTTGCCAAGGAAAAGATCAAGGTCAACGCCAAGCGAGCCAAACTGCTGGAACTCAGGAAGGCGACGGCTGCCGCCAGTGATCTCACCAAACAACTGGAAAAGGTGGAAGAGGCGATCGCCGTTTTTGAGAGCAAGCTGCCCCCCCAGAGCGAAATCGACAAAGTGCTTGAGGATATTACAAGGATCGTTCAAATGCACGGCCTGGTTTCCAAGACGATCCGAACGCTTCAGGTCAAGAGCAACCGCGGCTACATTGAGCAGCCTTTGCACATGGAACTGGACGGCAATTTCAACTCGTATTACTCTTTCCTGCTCGAACTCGAAAAGCTTGATCGCATCACCAAGATCAGGGAGCTGTCGTTGAAGAAAAAGGCAAATACCGAAGGCGAAACGGCCGCTACATTTGTGGTGAGCATATTCTTCCAGAAAACAAGCACCTAAGGTGAACATTAATCGAATGATCAACGGAGCACGATTATGCTGTCATTTATGAAAGACGGACTGAACGGAACTCTTCCCGCTTCGGCTGACAACACCGGCGTCGAGCCGTCAGGCGATGACGGCGAGTTTCTGGAAAAGGCCCACCATGGAAAGAATCTGAAGCAGAGCACAATCATATTAGCTGTCCTGTTTACGGTGGGCGCAGTGTGCGTTTGGTTCATGATAAAGAAGACCACTCCGCCGCCCGCTGATGCGGCCGTGGGCACCGAGGAAGCAAAGATCGAAAACGCAATTGCTCAGCTTATGGGCATACAGACCGAAATGGACGCCAAAATGGGGGACATCGCAACCAAATTCAGCAAGTTTTCCGATATCGAACAGGTTGGCGTCGGCGACCTGAAGAAAAACCCGTTCGCGCTTGAACTGTCCGTCGGCGATTTCGAGCATACTCTGGAGCCGGGGCGCCGCAGGGAAGTCGAAGAAAGGGCGCAAAAACTCCAACTCGTGAGCATTATGGCTTCGCCCCGGAACGCCTGTTGCATGATTAACGGAAAACTCCTTTACAAGGGAGACAGGATAGACGGTTTTACGGTTACCGAGATCGACTCCCGGTTCGTAAGGCTCGATTTGAATGGAATTCATGTTATTAAGAAAATGTCAGAATGAAAAAGCTTTTTGCCAATACCAATGAATCCGCCCCCCGGCAGAAAGAGGCGGCTGATAACAAAGGTGAGTTTTCCCTGGCCCCGGGTCTGTGCATACTGTATTCGCCGCAGATGTCCGAGTTGGCGCATATCCGGGATATAGCGGATGTGCTCCTGGAAATGAAAAAGATCACGCCTCGGCAAATGGAGCAGGTTCGCAAGCAACAGCAGCAGACTAAAAACGGCACGGATTCCGAACAGATACTCAGCAAGTTCGGTCTGGAAGCCGATGACATTCTCAGGGCCAAAGCCATCCTGCACGGTTTCGAGTTTCACAGCATTCCTGTTGAAAACGTCGACAGGAGCGCCTTCGACAGGCTCGATCTCAGCTATATTCGCAGCAGCCACGTCATGCCGGTCTCAGTGGAAAACGACACCATGGTCATAGCGACGAGTGATCCGACCAACATCTTCGCCATCGATGATGTCAAGAGACAGATCGGTATGCCCGTCCGCATCGTCGTCTGCAGCGAAAGCGATATCACGGCCGCCTGCAACGAATTCGACGACAGCAACTTCAGCTTCGATGTCGACGAAATCATGAGCAACATGGCCGATGTGGAAGTTGTCAAAGATGAAGAAGAGGATATCGGGGACCTCGAGAAGAGCGCCGCCGAATCACCGGTCATCAAATATGTCAATTACCTGCTGACCAACGCCCTCCATGAAGGCGCCAGCGACATCCATATCGAACCCAAGGCAAAGCACACCAGGATTCGGTATCGTATCGACGGAGCGCTCTTCGACACCATGCAGGCGCCCATGAAGATGCATCCCGCGGTTGTTTCCCGTCTCAAGATCATGTCAAATCTCGACATTTCCGAACGACGGCTGCCCCAGGACGGCAAAATTTCCGCTATCATGGGCGGGCGAAACGTGGACCTTCGAGTGTCCGTCTTGCCGACAAGCAACGGTGAAAAAGTCGTAATCCGTATTCTCGACAGCAGCTCGATCATGCTCGGGCTGGACAACTCCGGCATGGAGGCCGACACGCTCGCCGCCTTCAAAGAACAAGTCGCACTTCCTCACGGCATCCTGCTGGTCACAGGACCGACAGGAAGCGGCAAAAGCACAACACTCTACTCGGCGCTCGGACAGATGGACGGACAGAAACTGAACATCTCAACCGTCGAAGATCCCGTCGAATACAACCTGGAGTCTTGCAATCAGGTCCAGGCCAATGAAAAGGTGGGACTGACGTTCGCCACGGCGCTGCGAAGTCTGCTGAGACAGGACCCGGACATCATTATGGTTGGCGAAATCCGAGACAATGAAACCGCACGCACCGCCGTACAGGCGGCGCTCACCGGACACCTCGTACTCAGCACGCTCCACACCAACGACGCGCCCAGCAGCGTTTCCAGACTGGTCAATATCGGCATAGAGCCCTATCTCATCGCAGCGTCATTAAACGGCATACTGGCCCAGAGGCTGGTGCGAAAGATATGCGACAACTGCAAAGAGGTTTACCGTATACCCAAAAACATGCGACGCTATATCGAAAACGCTGGTGTCAATCCAAAAGAGTTGATGCACGGCGCCGGCTGTGACCGCTGCCGTGAAAGCGGATACGCAGGGCGGGTCGGTATCTTCGAGCTGCTTATTGTTGACGATCGGTTCAGGGACATCGTCAACAAGGACTCTTCTGTCAACAGCATGCGGACGGCCTTTATCGAAAGCGGCCAGGCAACACTGTTCGATGACGGTATCAAAAAGGTCAAAAAAGGAGTAACTACGATTGAAGAGGTCTTGCGCGTAACACAGGCCTGTGAAAAAACCGACAAGATAGATTCCGGCGAAACATCCAAAGCAGCGAACACAAAAAAAACGTCGACGCCCCAAAAGAAGACCGGGGCAAAATTGAAACAGGGTTAGGTGGACTGGAGCAGGTAGAAAACTATGGTCAATGTAAAGACAATTCTGGCTTCGGCGATTGAACAGGGCGCCTCGGACGTTCATATCAATGTCGGTATGCCGCCCATCATGCGCACAAATACGGAACTGTATGCAACCGACATGCCCCCTATAAACAACGCCGACGCCAAGCAATTGGTCCTGAGCATGGTAGGTGAGGAAAAATTCCGCAAATTCGAAGCCGAAAGGGATATCGACTTTTCGACACGAATCGACGACGGCAGTCGATTCCGCGTCAATGCGCATTTTCAGCGGGACTCGATCGCCATATCCTTCAGGGTCATCTCCAATGAGATACCCGAAATTGAAGATTTGAATCTGCCGCCCATCGTAAAGGAACTGACCGACCTTCCCAGGGGACTTGTTGTAGTGACAGGGCATACCGGGTCGGGCAAGAGCACCACCCTGGCTTCGATGATAGGGGCGATCAATCAGAAATACAAGAAACGTATCATCACGCTGGAAGACCCGGTCGAGTATGCGCTGGAAAACAACATGTGCATGATCGAGCAGCGGGAAATCGGCGCCGACTGTACGAACTTCGCATCGGGCCTCAAGCATGTTCTCAGGCAGGACCCGGATATCATTCTGGTCGGTGAAATGCGCGATCTGGAGACGACAAGCTCGACTATCACCGCCGCCGAGACCGGGCACCTGGTGCTCTCGACACTGCACACGGTAAACGCCTCGCAGACTGTCGAGCGTATCATCGACATCTATCCGGCCAACCAGCAAAACCAGATTCGCGCGATGCTCGCCAACACGCTTCAGGCGGTCATATCGCAGACACTCTTCAGGAGGGCCGACACCCCGGGCATGGTGCCCTGCAGCGAAATCCTGCTGTGCACGTCGGCGGTTAGAAACTGCATCAGGGAAAACAGAATTTATGAGATACCCAACATAATCGAGACATCGAGAAGAATGGGCATGCAGAGCATGGATTACAGTATCTCCGATATGTATTTCAAGGGCCTCATCGATCGTGAAGAGGCGGTCGTGCGATCCAGCAATCCCGGCAAAATGGACAAGCTCCTTACGCCGGAGAACAAAGTGAAGAATGCCAAACTTCAGGAATCCAAGGCAGGCTGAATATACGGGAGCAAAATCTATGACAATCCTGGAGAATACAACATCGAGCAAGTCGCCGCTTCGATCCCACCCAACAGAGGTGCAGAATGGCGGGCAGGAGTCGGGGGCAAAGAAAATTGCCGGACTTCGTTTTGAAACGGGCCCGAGCCGCAAGGATATCCTGAATTTCACCAATCAGCTTGCCGTAATGATCAAGGCCGGCATCAGCCTTCAGGATTCTCTCGAATCTATCGGTACACAGGTCAAAAAGGAAAAGTTCCGGGCCATCGTCATTGATCTGAAGGATCGTATCGAAGGCGGCCAGAGCTTTTCCCAGGCATTGGGAGAACATGCCGACGTTTTCAGCAATCTGTATATCAACATGATTGCAGCGGCGGAAATCTCCGGTTCGCTGAGTTCCATGCTCCTGCAATTGGCTGAGTATCTCGACCAGGAGGCCGAGACGCGATCCCAGATTATCGGCGCGATGGTTTATCCTATCATCATTGCCACGATGGCTGTCTCCGTAACCTTCTTTCTGCTGATGTTCGTCCTGCCCCGATTTCTTGTTATCTTCAAGGGAAAAGAACACCTGTTGCCGGCCCCCACAAAGATCCTCATGGCTTCAAGCTCGTTTATGCGAGCTTACTGGTTTATCATTATTCCCGCGGCGATAGCGGCCGGATGGGCGGCGTGGTATTTCACACGAAGCGGCGCCGGCAGGCTATGGTGGCACAAAACAAAATTGCGCATACCTCTGCTGAAAACGCTTTGTCGCAGCCTGTACATTACACGCAGTATGCACACTATGGGCGTGCTGACCAATGCGGGCGTGCCAATCCTGGATACCCTGCTCATTACGTCCCATATCAGCGGCAATATCCTTTATGAAAGAATGTGGAAAGGAGTTCACGGGGCGGTTCGGCAGGGAAGGAAGATTACCTCGTCGCTGGAGGAATACAACCTGCTGCCCGGCAGTGTGGTTCAAATGATCCGGAGCGGCGAAGAATCCGGCACGTTAGGCGACGTCCTCAGCGACATCTCGGACTTCTACGCCAGAGAGCTCAAGACCGTCATCAAAATGGTGACGTCGATGATTGAGCCCATAATGATCGTCTTGATGGGCGTACTGGTCGGATTTATCGCCATGAGTGTCATACTGCCCATATTCCAAATGTCCAAAGTTGTTACATAATAACACCGACAGGGAGAAAGCGACGATGAAAAAACACCTGATTCATTCAAGGGCGCTTGCGGCCAACGGGTTCACTCTCGCCGAAATTCTTGTGGCGGTGGTGATCATCGGAATCGCAATCGCGGCGCTGGTGGGCGCAAACGGCGCTTTCACACAGGTCAACGGCGCTGCCGTAGATTTGTCGACCGCCGAATTTCTTATCGAAGAGATTCGAGAGCTTACCACAGCTTTGCCGGTGATCGACCCTGATACCGGGACCGATACATTCGGTCCCGGTATCAGGGTCGATCACCGGCAAAGCTGTGG
>JAGHBX010000320.1 GCA_021160785.1 Planctomycetota bacterium
AGCAGGTTGGCGTTGTCGCCCAGAAGTGGTGCATCGGCGAGGTGCATCTTGTCCAGATCCGCTGCCGAATCGGTCTCATCCTGCGTTATATCCAGGCTCTTTGTCGGGATCGGATTCGTAAGACCAACCTCCTTTACAGGTTCAGCAACGGCTTGCTCTTCGAACAGGGTTTCAGGTTCCGGGTCAATGGTTTCAGCAGGAATCCCCGCGGCGGGATCGGCCTTGGCGATTTCATCTGCGATAACCACGACCGCCTCCGGCTCGACCACGGGTTCGGGTTTGGCTTTGTCGGCTTCGACAAGAGTTTCCGGGGTGGGATCGGCCTGTGCGATTTCATCTGCGATACCCACAACCGCCTCCGGCTCAACCACCTTTTCAGGCTCCGGACTCGAAACCTCGGCAAGAGTATTCTCAGCGGCCTTGGCGACGATCTTGATGTCGTCATTGACGGTTTCGGTCAGATCAGGCCCAGCGGCAGGTTGCGGGGCTTTTGCCATGCCCTCCTCACAGCCCGCCAACAGGCAAAACAGTGCGCACAATGAAACAAGACACAATGCTGCAATTAACGACTTTGTAGAATGATTTATCCTGTCCATGACAATCTCCTTCAAATCCGTTGGAAGGGCAGATGCTGTACCATACGAAGCAGCCTCGAGAGCCCCCGTATATTGCGGCTCGGCTACACCGCCGAGCTTCCTTACGGATATATTATCGGACAGTCCCTGGAAAAACAATTAGTTTTCTTGCGGATTCTCCGACAAAAATATACCCCCGGCAGAGGTAATTAACCATGGTCTATGGGGGATCGGTTATCCCCCAACTAAGGTGCTCGAAAAACAAGATACCTATATTTAATGTCCAACTCTTCCATCGGCAGCCTGAGGCCCAAAAGATATCCCGGCAGAGGCAGCGGTGAGCTGCCTGCCGGGATAGTGTGATGGAAAAGAAAGAAAAGAGTCATAATAAAAGTTTTTCCGCTTAACCTCCCTGAATATGCACTCATCGAGTCCACATCAGAAATCTCAAAAAACTGTCCTAATTCCGCCCCATATACGAAAGGATCAAGCTTTGCCTGGTTATCCTGGCTGATATTACAGCCCCCAAAGTCGCCGGCCGGGAAAAACCCCACCCGCCGATAATAGTTTCGGTAGCTTGAGCGGAATACTTTACAGAAAACTGAAAAATTTTCAACATTTTAGGCATGTGCCGAAAGAGCACGAATGCGCCTTCGGTCGGAATGGCAGTAGAGGCAGATGTTACGGTAAGTTCTCGCAAACGGCACTAACTCAGGGCGGGCCCGAATTGCAGGTGCACCACCTTCATCAGCTTGCGCAGAGGACGAAGGTGGCGGAAGTAACGCATCCATCGCCAGCGCAGCGGATGCCTGTCGATGTAGTGCCATTCGTCGACGAATTTAATGCCCGAATCCCACCGCTCCAGTTTTTTGCCTGTACCCACCCCCCATTTGAACATGGAAACGGCTTTACGAATGTGTCGATGCCGATGCCACCACCATTTCATCAGTCTTGAATATGCCTCGAAGACAATCTCGGCAGAGGGGAAATTGCTCTTGATAGCCATGAGGATATCTTTTACCTGTTTCTCTGTGAAATAATTGAACAGGCCTTCGGCAATGAACAGGGTCTTTTTGTTCTTCTCAATCTCGTCAATCCACGTAAAGTCGTGAACCGACTTTGCGATGAACTTATACCTTCCGTTTTCCTTGAAAAACTTCTTTCGTATCTCAATCGTATCGGGCAGATCAAGATCGTACCAGCAAACGGCGCCGTTATCGACTCTGTGAACGCGCGTATCCAGCCCGCACCCGAGATTGACGACCACAGAATCGGGATTTTCGTCGAGAAACCTCAGGATCGCCTCGTCCAATATCTCCGTTCTCACGGACATCAAAAGCTGGCCGTCCCAGGGCAATTCCGATTCGCCGAAGTCATGGTCGAGTGAATCGATAATTTCGACGGATTTGGGGTCGCTGATGATGCCGTTATCCCGCTTGGTTTCCAGGTAACGCCCGCGTAAGGGAATGAGAAGGGTCCGGGGTACGCCCTTTAGTTTCCCGAGAGAAATCTTGTGCTTCATGGCTTTTTCCGATATTGAAACAAAAATCGACAAACGACACGGAAAGGTAAACGTGCCCCCACGACACAGAAGTTACAAATTATGCAAAACCGCGGTGGGTCATTACAGACACCGTATCATAACAGTTTTATCGTGGATTTGTTCCGGAAAACTTCTAAAAATCTCGTCAGGTCGGCCGCAGCAGCTTTTTTCGGGCATTTTAACCTCAATCAAAGGCCTGTACTCGCCGACGTGTCTCACAAGTCGATCGCACTTAAACTTATGGGGGTGCTTATGACCGAATACATATCAGACCGTCGGATTCGCCGACAGGCGCCAAAGTACTACCTGATCCTCGTCGCCTGGCCGGTATATATTTTCTTTTTGCCCTGTATCTGGTCGGTTTCAAAGCTCCTTTGCGCGTTCTACCTGCTGTTTGTGGGCGTTTATCTGTACAACGAGATGGCGCAATTAATGCACGAATGCTGGCATAAGTACACGCCCAACATCAACAATAATTTCTTCTACACCGTCTATTCTTACTTCCTCGTAACCGATCCGCAGATATACAGGCTCGTCCACGGCTATCACCATTCGAAGGTCAATAGCTGGGACGATACCGAATTCCACCCGGTGGGCAGGATAAACAACAGTTTTCTTAGAAGAGCATACAACTTTGTCGAAATCGTCGTCGGGTTCATTTTTATCCTGTGTCTTCTGACGCAGGTTCTGCCGCGGCATGAAAGGTACAGGGACAAATATCAAAAGTCCGGCAATATTATTTCAATTTGCTTATGGATTATGATTTACGGATCTATCGGTCTGGCGTCGGCGATCATCTTCGATCTGACCGTATCGCAGATTGTCGTCCCATATCTGATAAGCCTGTGGCTCTGCTCGTTTGCGATCCATCACGACCAGCTCATCGAACACGGCGGCCTGATAGCAGAGGGCGACATCCATCAAAGAAATGTGGCGACGAGAAATCTGAGACACGACACCCTCATGCAAAAAATAATCCT
Source organism: Planctomycetota bacterium (assembly GCA_021160785.1). GTDB lineage: Bacteria > Planctomycetota > Phycisphaerae > Sedimentisphaerales > Anaerohalosphaeraceae > B28-G16. Next base: position 3,099 of record JAGHBX010000320.1, read on the forward strand.
TTTTCTTGTCCACAACGACGCCCGCGAACACGTTTTGCATCATACGATGGTGAAAGAAAACTCAAGGCCCTTTCCCGGCACAATACCCATGCCCGAAAACGCCGTTTACATATCATTAGCCGATTACGGGCGTATTCTGCTGGATATGATCACAAAGGACTGATATACTCTCGACGGCCTTTGAAAAGCGTTTAAGGCAGGTGAACTACTGGTTTTTCAGATATGCTGTTTTTGGAGATTAAATTCAAATGAAAATCTCAAATCGTTCCAATAACGCCTTCACCCTGATTGAATTGCTGGTCGTTATCGCGATAATCGCTCTTTTACTCGGCACCCTTTTGCCTTCTCTACAGAAAGCCAAACGTTTCGTTGAAGAGAAAGTTTGCGCAAGCAATCTGCGTCAAGTTAGTCTTGTCTTGATGGTTTACGCACAGGACAACAATGATTGGTTGCCTCTTGAACCAACCGAACATAACTCCCATCCCGGCCTTCTTGATAAACTTGACGCCAGGGATGACGGATCCTTGATGAAAGCGTTTTACTGTTCAAGAGACGAATGGCAGGAAAAGATCGCACAAGATCCCGATGAATATATACCCAGCGGCGCAACTGATTCCGTTCTGGATACCCCGGAAAATCGCGAACTCGGAAATATCGGCTATGTCTACTGGAGCTTCGAGGAAAATAAATACTTTGGCGCGTCACCCTGGCGAAATCCAGCTTTCTTTATTCCCCGAAAGCTTCGCACAAGTGGAGTAGAATGGATTTATCCCGACAGGCCACGCCATAATGCAAGTTCAAGTGAAACCTGGGTGGTATCGGACTTCTTTAGACGCGGCGCCCCCTTCCCGCATACTCGCAAGCACGCCCAGGGACTTAATATGTCATATCTCGACGGTCATGTCGATCTCCTGAAAGGAAAACCAAAACTCAGTTATCGGTAGCTGATCCCTGGTTTACACAAGCCCAAAGCAACCCAACTGCCTTGTCAAGATCACAAATATTGTCACCCAACATGAAACAGCAGAAAACTCCTGTTTGTCCCTCATCTCTCGCCCGCACCCCTCCGGGCAGGGTCAGATATTGAAGCCCTGGAAAATGCGGGATGAATTTTACGGCAAACAAATCTCAACCGGGCTGAGTATACGTCGCATCAAAGAAATGCTTGCCGGAAGAATGGTTTTGGGGCGTGCTTGAGCCTGCACACTATTCTTAGAACTTCAACAAAATGAAACGTGGCACGGGCATCCTGCCCGTGAATCATGGGCAAGATGCCCATGCCACACTAAAACACTCATTTTGTTAGGTGCTCTTAATAGATATTGATAACTCATAACGATTGGATAAATGATGATACATTTGGGGGGTCGTCGGATAAATCGGCCACGCACCGTTATTGCGGTATTACTTGCAATCCTGTCGGCGGCAGCCTGGTCGCAGAACCAAAATGGCGCTTTACAGACAGACAACCGC
>JAGHBX010000628.1 GCA_021160785.1 Planctomycetota bacterium
GGCGGCCCTGTTGGCATAGATAATCACGCCGGCGGCGTTGACTCTCATGACGGGATTGGGGTCTTCGCCGGGCAACCTGGCTAATTGTTCTTTCTCCTGCTCAATGCGCATGTACTCGGTAATATCGGTTAACATGCCGTCCCAGATTATCTCGGCATCGCCAAGCCGTTCGGGACGGCAGACACCGAGAAACCATCTTTCGTCGTCATTAAACCGTCCGCAGCCCCGCCACCGGCAGGGCTCTAATGTGGCGACGGATTCGGCGATCATCTGGTAAAAATCAGCGCGATCGGCGGCTTTGAACCGGTTCATCAGCGTGTTGCTGTCTTCCTTGATGCAGTCGGGTTCGAGACCGAACAGTTCCCTGCAAGCATCGCTGACGAACAGGAATTTGATGCTTCCGTCAATCCGCAAGGTGAATTGATAAACCACACCCGGCAGATTGGCCATCATCCTCTGATATCCTGCCTCGCTCTTTTGCAGAGCTTCAGCCAGAGCCTTGTGCTCGGTGATGTGTCGGGCGAGGCATTCCTCGAGCGTCTTGCCTAACACATCGGGCGGGCATGGTGTGGTTAGGAACCTGAAGACAATACCTTCGTTGACGGCATCGACGACAACACTCACGTCGTCGTGATCGGCAAGAACCACACACACGCTGTCGGGATTTTGTCGTCGCACCTGACGGAGGAAATCAATCCCGTTGATTTCCTGGATGTGCAGGTCCGCCACGACAACAGCAAACGGACCGCGCCGCCCGATGAACTCTGCGCCCTGCTCCGAACCGCGTGCCGTTTCAATGCTGAATAGACTGTGCAATTCTCCTGCGAGCGAACTGAGACAGCTTTCATCGCCCTCCACGAACAGGATTTTGCTTTCGGAACCATCCGGCATGGTTCGATTCCTCTATGTCAATACCAGAACACACTTTATGTGCTTTATATCGACCTGTTGGCGATGAGGATTTCACTGCGGAGAATGACCCCCTGTTTTTTGCTTGATTATGCCTGTTTCTTGTCGGAATCACTTTACCAAGCCCCGATAACAAGGTCCGCAGGTATGATTATTGCCCAAGGCGCCGAATCGCTCAATCCGGCGACATCAAGCTTTCCCGGTGAGGTATTCGTTTATTGCGGCGGCGGCGACTCTTCCCTGGCCCATCGCAAGGATTACCGTTGCCGCGCCCAGGACGATGTCACCGCCGGCGTAGACACCTTCCAGCGAGGTCTTGCAGTTCTCATCGACGACGATATTGCCCCATTTGCTGAGTTCCAGGCCCGGTGTGGTCTGGCCGATCAGCGGATTGGCGCCGTTGCCGATAGCAACGATGACGGTGTCGACGTCGATTGTGAATTCGCTTCCCTTGATCGGTATGGGACGCCGTCGCCCGGAGTCGTCCGGCTCGCCTAATTCGTACTTGAGGCACTCCATGCCCGTAACGTAGCCTTCTTCGTTGCCGAGTATTCGCTTGGGATTCTGCAGGATGCAAAACTCGATACCCTCTTCCTTTGCGTGATGCACCTCCTCGACACGCGCGGGCATCTCCTTTTCGCTCCGGCGGTAAACAAGGTATACCTTCTCAGCACCGAGGCGAACGGCCGTTCTCGCCGAGTCCATCGCCACGTTGCCGCCGCCGAGGACCGCCACTTTCTTGCTCATGGCGATGGGTGTATCGGCCCCTTTGCCGAATTTGTAGGCCTTCATCAGATTGGCGCGGGTAAGATACTCGTTGGCGCTGTAAACACCCACAAGGTGTTCGCCTTCGATGCCCATGAATCGCGGCAGCCCCGCACCAACGCCGATATAAACAGCGTCGAAACCATCTTCCTTCATAAGCTCGGCAATCGTCCGGGTCCTGCCCACAACAAAATTGCAGACGATGTCCACGCCCATCTTCGTCAGCGTATCGATCTCTTTCTGCACGATCGCCTTGGGCAGCCGAAATTCCGGAATGCCGTAGACCAGCACACCGCCGGGCTTGTGGAAGGCCTCGAATACGGTAACGTCGTGACCTGCCCTTCGTGTATCGGCGGCAACAACCACCCCGCCGGGGCCGGAACCGATGACGGCGACTTTCTTTCCCGTCGCCGGCGCCACTTCCGGGATGCTGTCTCCGCTCTTGTCCCAGTCGGCGACGAAACGCTCGAGCCTGCCTACGGCGACGCCCTTTTCAACATCCTTGAACTTCTTGCCGACCGTACAGGGCGCCTGGCACTGCACTTCCTGCGGGCAGACACGACCACACACCGCAGGCAGCAGGGAATTGGCCTTAATAATATCCAGCGCTTCGCCAAAGTTGCCGTCGGCGATCGCGCCGACAAAATCCTTGATCCTGATTTTGACCGGACAACCCTCGATGCACGGAGTATTCTTGCACTGAAGACAGCGCATCGCTTCCAGCCGGGCGGATGTCTCGGTATATCCCAGCGCCACTTCGTCAATGTTGCTTCGTCTTTCGACCTCATCCTGCGTCGGCATCGGCTGGGACGGTATCGCAAAGCGGTCGGAAGGTTTCAGGCCGCCTGTTTTTTGTTTTTCAAGAAGCTGCTGTAAGAGTTTTTCGTCGTCGGTCACTGTTTTTTCCTTATTGTGTCAGTCAGGCCTATTTTGCAGCGGTGTTCGGCATACTGAGCGCTGGCCTTTTGCTCCTGTGTCCTATAGGCGCCGAGTCGTTTCATCATAAGATCGAAATTGACCTGATGACCGTCGAACTCCGGCCCGTCCACGCATACGAATTTCGTCTTCCCTCCAACTTCAACCCGGCAGCCGCCGCACATGCCGGTCCCGTCGACCATGATGGTATTCAGCGAAACCTGCGTAGGAACGTCGAGCTGCTTTGTCGTCCTGCAGCAGAATTTCATCATGATCGCAGGCCCTATGGCGACAGCCAGGTCGGGTTTGGGATCACGGCTGCAAATCTCCTGCAGAGGTTCGGTTACCAATGCCTTTCTTCCGTGCGAACCGTCGTCGGTTACGACTATCAGTTCATCGCTTATCGCGGCAAACTCATCTTCCAGGATGATCAACTCCTTCGTCCTGGCGCCCAGGATGCCGATGATTTTGTTACCCGCCTCTTTCATGGCGGTTGCTATCGGTAAAAGCGGCGCATTGCCGATGCCGCCCCCGACGCATACGACGGTGCCGAACTTCTCGATGTGCGTGGGATTTCCAAGCGGGCCTGCTATGTAGTCGATCGACTCGCCGATCTTCAGGTCGGCCATCTCGGCTGTGGTCTTGCCCACACGCTGCCATATCAGGCGAATCGTTCCCTTGTCGGTATCGACACCGGCAATCGTCAGCGGAATCCGTTCGCCGTAATCGTCGCTGATGCCCACGATCACAAACTGCCCCGCCTTCCGAGCCCGGGCAACAAGCGGGGCCTCGACCTCAACCGTAAAAACATTCTCCGAAAGCTGACTTTTCGATAAAATCTTATGCGATACGTTCACCTCTAAATTACTTGGTCGATTTTCAGATAGTCACCCTCTCCACTTGCCTCTACTCGCAAGACAGAACGGGCATTTTAGCGGCTGGCCGAGCTTTTTGCAATAGTCGTCTTCCGGATAAGGATTTATTCTTGAATCCCGCCCACTTACCGGCATAATTACGCATATCTACCGGAAAGGTTCGGAAATATCCCCTTCCGACTGCAGAGCAGGTTTGGTAATTAAACAAATTGGTTCACCTGCAAAAAAGTTGGTTGCTTGTTGCTGAAAACAGCCTCTTGGGAGGCTGGAGTTTATCGCATTGCAGCAACCGGCATGATTGTAAAGGGTTGGCGCCAAAGAGGATACCAACCCATGCCGTATGGCGCTCTCACGGTGCTCGGGTCGCACTCCTGCGTTGCCCTATCCCCCGTGAAAGCCACGGAATTGTACCATACTATGCCGGAGGCCCAAAGCGTTAAACTCAAAGGCTTTGTAATCACATCCTTTAAGAAATCACCAACTATATTGCATGAGAGCCAATTGATTAAGATCGGAGCTAAAATTGTCAAGCACCCTCGATATGTAACTTTTCAGAAGGCGGAGGTGTTGCTTTCAAAAAGGTTGTTTCAGGAAATCCTTGAACGTATCCATCGATTGAAGCCTGGGCCCATTGGGTATGACTAACGATAAGAATTGCTGAAAAACTTGGAATTATGAAGGTGCGAGCGGTCACGGTCTGTGCAAAAGTAGGTCTTGGAAGAAAGACGGGGCATAAAAAAATGTTTTCATGCGTATTTTTACAAAAAACTGCCTCGGAAAAGAAATTTCTTGTCAGTCCAAGGTGAATGTAGTAAGTTAATGATAATGTATAGGAATAGTATGTTTTTAAAACAGGTAAATGGTTAATCTTTGTTTTAGGAGACGTATGATGAAACTAGCAAAGTGTCTTGTTGTGATGTTGGTGGTATTCATTTCTTCCCAGGTTGGGGCCGACCTGATTCGTGTGGAGGTTATCGGGCATGTGACGGGGACTCCTTCCGGCGAGTTTGATTATGTAGAAAGCGGTCTTCCGGTTATTAGCGCTGGTGATATTATGACCGGTTTTTGTGTTTATGATACGGCCAGCCCGGATCAGGACACATCATCTGATTATCACGGCAGATATCAGTTGGAGGAGATTTCCATGCAGATCGGAGCCTACACTTTCAAAAAGGGTAGCATTCCCTCTGAGCAAGGTGTATTTGAAGTCTACCGCGGAGATGAAACGTATTGGGCGGATCACAACAATGGTACTGACATCTTTGTAAATTCTGTTCTGAGATCTACGGGCGGAGGTTTTACATTACTGGATTTATGCAACGCTTTTTCAGGTCGGCCCGATGATGCATTTCCAACGTCATTTCCCGAAGATATTTCTTACTTTTCCTGGCGGAATGAATTTTCTGTATACGACGATATTGTCAATCTTTCAGGAGTTATTGACGGCATTGAAGCTGTCATTGTGCCTGAACCGACCACATTATTTCTGTTGGGTTTGGGCGGATTCGCTTTGCGTCTCCGACGAAAGTAATTCAAATAATAGATGGTGATGGTGTTGTTGATATAAATGATTTTACACTAATGGCTAAGAAGTGGAATCCTGTTTCAAGTGGTGATTAAGCTTTAAGGGCGTTTTATACAAATTGGTGCAACGGTCGGGGCAGTTGGTCTATGTCCGGTTAAATCGCGCCCTGTGGCTTATTTAGGGGTTCAAAAGGTTCCTTGCCGTCTGGTACTGGCACACTGTAATAGGGGCCTTCAAAGGTAACACATTCGTATCCTGTTTCACCGTCACCAGTGTCATAAACTTTTGATGTACACACGTACTCACCTTTTTGGAGATGCGTAAACGGTGTTTCGTGGATAATGCTTATTAAAACAACTCCGCGAAGCGGTTTCTTGCACTCGAGTTTGTAGGGTGGGCTCTCAGCCCACCGCTGACCGCACATTGCCAGCCAGCAACGGCGGAGCAACCCCCGCCCTACGACCGGGCCGCCACAAAATTTTCGTACACCCCTGCAGGGTCGCTTTGGCGATTAAACAAATTATTATCGGGCAAGGGCCTTTAGCAGCGCGACGGCCTTTTCGAGGATCATTTCTCCGCCGCCGGGTGCGATTCGCGAGTTTACGGTTTCGTAGCTCCCCTCGGCAAACGCCTTTTTCGTCGGGATGTAGCCGGGGGCGTCCTGACAGAGTTCAATGACAAGCGTAGTCGCAAAGGGGCTTTGCTCCTTGATGGCAAGCCCGATATCCACAAAAACCTCTCCCGGCAATCCCACGACGGCCGAATCGGCACCGAGCCGAATCACCTGAATCTCAAGCGGTATCGTATCGCCGCGGCGCATTTCAACCGCCAGCAGCTTATACGCCCTTACCTGCTCGAGAAATGAAAGCTCGCGCGTACCGACCTTGCCCATATTGTCCCGTGCCCACTTGATCTCATCGGCAGTGTAACGCTGCAAAGGAGCATTCACGATTGCGTTTTTCATGGCAAGTCTCGGCGCAGAAAGGACGCTCAATTCATCGGCTTTTGACACTACTGTTTGCCCCAGGGTCGTACCGATGTAATCCGTCTTCAGACGCTCTTTTCTTGTTACGTCAATATGATTGATATCGCCGCAGGTCCCCGTCCCGAAAAACAGCACAAAATCCTCGCCGTACTCGGCACGTAATACCTGCTCGACATAAAACGGATAATCGGCGGCATACGACGTCCCCCCTACCGTATCGAGATGCAGCGCAAAATTGACTATCGCGCCAATCGGCTTGCCGGCGGCGGCATCGTCGATAAAGACAATCCCGACATCCGGATCGATTGGTCCGGCGACCTTGACGATATCGGGATTCAGCACTCCCGGATTGAACCTGACGGGTCCGTCTTTCATGTGGAAGCGTCGATTAAACGACAGCCCCTTCTGCTCGGCCTTGCCCGCACGCATCGCGACCGGCCTGACAGACGCATCGGCCTTGCACACCGCCTCGATGATCCTTTCGGTCAGTTGGACGGCATAGTCGATCTTCTCACGGGGATCGTGGCCCGATTCGGCAATCGCTTTGTCGTGAAAATGCTTTCTCAGCGTCCCCCAGTACAAAGGCCCGGTGTGCGTATGGGTTGCGGCGATCAGGATGTTTTCTGCGGGTATGCCGGTCCTGGCAGAGGCTAATTGACGCGCTTTTGATGTAACCGCCAGCGGCAAGCCGATGATATCGCACGAAACCATCGCCACCTTCTCGCCGCCGTGCTTCAATACAAAAGCCTTTGCCTTTAGAGGATTCAGCGTGCCGGTGCTCAGCCGCTCACGAAAATATCCGCTCATGCGATAGCCGGTCGGCGGTGTTATATCAACCACCGCGATACCCGCCTGTAACCGCCGCTTTGGCGAACGCCCCCCCTGCCGTTGCTTAGTCTGCCCGGTCAGTTCCTCGACAAAATGTCTTGCCTTTTGGGCTTGGGCTATCAACTCTTTTGGGTCGCCGGGCTTTAGACATTCGATCACCAGCGGTCCCCTGGTAAATCCGCCGCGTTTTAGACGGTCAAAGACGGCCTTGAAATCCACCCGTCCCGTGCCCGGCGTCACTAATACGTTCTTGGGATGCAGATAGTCCTTGATACACATACCGATTACAAGACCGTCCACCGCGGGCGCGTCGTCGACCGGATCAAGTTCGGCATTTGAATAGTAGTAGATGTTGCCCGGATCGTACCATATGCGGAAATTCTTATGCCCCACCATCTCGACGGTCTTGCGACATTGCGCACCCGTGGCGTTTAGCCCCCCGTGCGGCTTGATGCTGATGCCGACGCCCTTTTTGGCGGCATACCCGCAGCATTCTTTGATCGCCTTGTAGTACCGTTCATACAGGTCCGGATTACCCGTACCGCCCATGAGCAGGTTGGTCGGGCCGCCGGCGGCGCAAGCACAGTTGTCGATCAACCTTCTCAAGCCCTCAATACCCGCGGCAAGCGACTTGCCAACGGGTATGCCGCCGCCGTATACCGACACACACGAAAGACCTCGCGCCTTTATCTGGCGACCGACAACGCCCGCCTCTTCAATCGTCGTCTCGACCGAGATCACCAGCCGGCTCTTCGACTTTGTCGTCATAAGCCCGACATATTTGAAACCGGCCTCTGCGATCGCATCCAGCGCCACGCGATAATCGTACTTATCCCACGGCCGCGTATAACATCCGATCCGCCAGCGATCTTTCGCGCCGGATGCGGCAGTCTGGCCGGCTGCCGTCGCCGTCAAGAAAGATGCACCCACCCCCGCGGCGCCGAGTCTTGCGCCGGCTTCCAGAAATCCGCGTCTTGACAAATATCGATCCGCACCCATGGCCCGGCTCCTTAATCTTCACTGTGTACTGATTAGTTATCCCGCGCGAATCTCGCGTTTATCCGCATCGTAGACCATTCGCTTACCCGTATCGTATGACTGCATCGCCATGATAACCGCAACGGCATGTTGGTAGCCGGCGTCAATGGAGGCGTTAGGCTGCTTGCGGGTCCGCAAACACTGCAGCCAGTCCAGGAAATGGTCCGGCCTGGCGACCGGCTTGACCGGCTCTTTACCGCGTATCTGCCCTCGCCGCTTGGGCGCCCCTTCGGCGGTCAAAACGGGCGCGTTCCAGTTGACCATGTCCATCACGCCCACGTCGCCGAACATCTTGAAGCTGTTGCCGCTGCCATTGCCGAAATTCGTCGAGTATTCCATCATAAATCCTTCCGGGTAGGTCCACAGCGCGCCGACATGGTCCGGTGCGGTGAAATTGTGCTCATCCTTCCAGGTAAACGTCCCGCCCATACACACACAACTCTTGGGAAACTTTGCGCCGGTGATGTAATGCACCAGATCGATGAAGTGGCTGCCCAGACCCGGCACGGGACCGTCGGAAAACTCGCGATAGCCGTACCAGCCGGAGTACACCACCGGATCGAACGGGCGGTCCGGCACGTCCATCAAAAACTCTTTCCAGTCGACGTCGGCCTTTTTTACGTCCTTGACATAACCGTACCAGTAGGGCCGTTCGCCGTTTCGATGCTGCTCGATCCGCCCGACCTTGCCGAGGAGGCCGCTCTTGTAGACCTCGCGGCAACCGGTAAACGTCCCATAGCTGCGAAGCTGGGTGCCGATCTGCACAACCCGCTTGTTCTTCTTGACCGCATCGACCGCGGCGATCAGCCTGTCCAGACGCTTGGCCAACGGCTTTTCACAATAGGCATCCTTGCCCGCTTCGACGGCGGCTTTCAGGTGTGTGGTGTGCTGGTGATCGCACGAGGCAATCATCACCGCATCGATATCCTTCAAAGCCAACAGGTCGCGATAAGACGAAAACTTCCGCGCAGCCCGGCCGTAATGCTCCTTAGCCGTCGCCGAGGCCATCTCCTGTCGCACTGTCCAGGGATCGCACACCGCCGTTACTTCAACATTCTGGCCGGCGGCGTGCGGCTTGATACCGCCCATGTGCGCGCCGATGCCCCGACTGCCGCAGCCGATGACACCGATTGAAATGCGATCGTTGGCCCCCATCACACGCGAATAACTCGCCGCCGACATCGCCATCGCCGCACCACCGGCAGCAGTCCCAAGAAACTTCCTTCGACTAATCGCCTCGCCCATAACAAATCCTCCAATCAACTACAAACTATGAACTCCCAACTCTAAACTTTCTCCGGCACAACAAACGGCTTTCTGTAATCGCGTCTCAGCATGGCGTTGGCCTCGTCGTCGCCGATAAACCGCTGCCTGGCCGGATCGAAATCCAGCGAGCGTCCTAAGCGAAACGATATATTGCCCAAATGAACC
>JAGHBX010000638.1 GCA_021160785.1 Planctomycetota bacterium
CATCTACCCGGCCCGAGTAGACACAGAATTTTTCAATATCTACCAAAAGCCCCCCGGCAAGAGGCAAATGCTCGACGCCGCCGACATCGCCCGATACCTCGTCGCCATCGCCGGCCGCCGCCCCTGGACCATCGCCGCCGTCCGCTGCAGAATCTTTGCCAAGAGAATACTGACATTGCTCGGCGTATAATGCTCTTCACCGATTCCGTTTCGGCATCGCCTACAGCGGGTAGATAAACGGCATCAGCCCACTGCCGCCTACAATAACAAGAATGCCCAACAGGACGACCACGATGATGATCGGCAGCAGCCACCACTTCTTGTTGTGCTTTAGAAAGTACCAGAACTCCGCCGGCAGAGACTGTCTGCTTTCGGCGGCCAACCGGTCAAATTCATTCGTATCATCGGCTTTCTCGTCTTCGGACATCGTACTCTCCGATATGTTCAAAACTGATTAAAATACCTTTTAAGACTCTTCGGCGGCCGTCGCTTTACCCAGTAACTCGTCTTGCTGCGGTCAAACTTCAATTCGAGTTCATCCCGACCCACAAGCCGGAAGAACAACCCTAACGGCGTCAGGAGCAAATAGTAAAAAGCCGTCATTAAGACAGTGCTGATCACAAGCCCGATCGGCAAAGCAAGGCTGACCATTATTACGTATATGACCTTCGTCGGTTTGGGCAAAACAAGGCTGCCGACAAAGACGACCGCCCCGAAAGCGACAATGCCCAGGGCCCATGGAAGCGGCAGACCTTTCCTGGAATACAGCAGGCAGGCCAAAATCACCGTGGCCACAAGCGCTGCGGTTCCGAAAACCCGCAGGTCCTTTCTGCTTGGATTCCAGTTTGCCTCGATGATCGCCATAGTCAAACTCCGTGTGCGCTAATCCAGTTCAAACTGCGCCTTGTACATATCGATCTCGTGCCGGGCGGCCTGCGGCTGACGCTCCTTATACAGCAACTGGTTACCCATCACCAGCACATCCATATCCGTCGCCATGAAGCACCGGTACGCATGTTCGGGCGTGCACACAATCGGCTCTCCCCGGATATTGAAACTCGTATTGATAATGACCGCACAGCCAGTCTTGTCCTTAAACCGGCTCATCAAAGCGTACAACCTCGGGTGCCTGTCGCGGTCCACCGTCTGCACCCGCGCCGAATAATCCACGTGCGTTATCGCAGGCGCCACGCTTCGCTTGCACTTGAGCTTTTCAAGCCCCCGAAGCGACGCCATCTGCTCGCCTTCGGCAAGCCTCTTGTCCGTCTGAATCGGCGCAACAAGCAGCATATACGGGCTGTCCTCGTTGGGCCTCATCTCAAAATACTCATCGACATCGTCCCTGAGCACACACGGCGCAAACGGCCGAAACGACTCGCGAAACTTGATCTTCAGATTCATCACCGACTGCATCTTCTCGCTTCGCGCATCGCCGATGATACTGCGGTTGCCCAGCGCACGAGGCCCGAACTCCATCCGTCCCTGAAACCAGCCGATCACCTTCTCATCGGCAATCATCCCCGCCACGTCGTCGCTAAGCCTGTCGAATTCGTCGTACGCCTCGTAGTCGGCCCGAACCGAATCCAGAAACGATCTCACTTCCTCATCGGTATACGCCGGACCCAATGACGACGCCTTCTGCTTGTCGCGTCCATCGCACGGGCGATCGTTGCCCAACAACTGGTGCCACACAAACAGCGCCGCCCCCAGCGCAGCGCCTGCATCGCCGGCGGCCGGCTGAATCCAGATATTCTCGAAAGGCCCCTCCCGCAGGATACGCCCGTTGCCCACGCAATTAAGCGCTACACCTCCGCCCAAAACAAGGTTCTTCATCTGCGTCTCTTTGTGCACGTGCCCGGCGGCACGCAGCACCACCTCTTCGGTTACCTTCTGGATCGACGCGGCAATGTCCATCTCCCGCTGCGTAATCGCCTGCTCCGGCTGTCGTCTCGGCCCGCCGAACAGATTCGCAAACTTGCGCCCCGTCATCACCGTCCCGTGGCAGTACGGAAAATAGCTCATGTCCAGATGCAGCGAACCGTCGGCCTTGACATCAACCAGCTTTTCCATGATCAGATCGTAGTACTGCGGCTCGCCGTAAGGCGCCAGCCCCATCAGCTTGTACTCGCCGGAGTTGACCTTGAAGCCGGTAAAATACGTAAACGCCGAGTACAGCAATCCCAACGAATGAGGAAAGTGCATCTCGTGCGTAAGCTCGATCTTGTTGCCGCGACCGGCGCCGTAGCTCGCAGTCGCCCACTCGCCAACGCCGTCAAATGTCATTATCGCAGCTTCGGCGAACGGCGAAGGAAAGAATGCGCTCGCCGCGTGCGATTCATGATGCTCGCAAAAGACATATCGACCCTTGAACTTGCCGCCGAGCGCCTTGTCCATCTGGCGCGGAAGATGAAGCTTCTTTCTCAGCCACAGCGGCATGGACATCATGAACTGGCGAAACCCCCGCGGGGCGTATGCGATATACGTCTCTAACAAACGCTCGAATTTCGTGAACGGCTTCTCGTAGAAAACGACGTGGTCCAGCTCGTCCGCACCGATACCGCCTTCAGTTAGGCAGTACTCAACGGCATGCGAGGGAAAATCCTGATCGTGTTTTTTTCGCGTAAACCGCTCTTCCTGCGCCGCCGCGATAATCTCGCCGTCCCGCACCAACGCCGCAGCACTGTCATGGTAGAAAGCGGAAATACCCAATATGTTCATATTGTCATGCTTTGATCAAGGGCTACTTTTACAGCCGATAACGACACGCTTTTCGGCCTTTGAACTCTCATTATCGACTGAATTGGCCCCATTGTAAAGGTTATCCCTGAATTTTCTTGCATCAGCAGCCGATTCATTATATAAACAGCTTGTTAATCTGCCGGAACCGGATTATCGGGCAAAACAATGCTCTTTATTCGCTTCCGAAAGCGATCACGGCGGCGTGGCCAAGTGGACTAAGGCGACGGTTTGCAAAACCGTTATTCATGGGTTCGAATCCCATCGCCGCCTGTTTAGTGCTTATCATGTTATTGTTTTCTTAAAAGGAGTAAAGAATGCAAGAAACAAGACACATCTCACTGACTATCTGCCTCATCATCCTGGGTCTGGTGCTCTCCGGTTGCGGCAAGGTCAAGCAGGAAAGAGACGATGCTCTCGCCGAAGCCTCAGCCGCCAAGGCCGAACTGGCAAAAGTCAAGGCTCAACTCACCGAGGCCCAGACCGCCCTTGATGCAGCCAACAAGGATAAAGCCGCCCTGGACAGCAAGGTTACTGCGCTTACCACGGAACGCGACAGCGCCCTCAAAGCCAGTGAACAAGCCTCCCTGAACACCATCACCATGCTGGCCAAGATGGGCGACCAGGCAAAGCAATATGACAAACAGATACAGGACCTCCAGGCTAAGATCAAAGAGTTGGCAGGCAAACTCAAATCCGCCGAAACTATCGGTCCTGTAGCGCCAAACCTTTAGGCCGAGTCTGCCACGACGGACCAGCCTGAATACAGGGCGCACCCTGCCCCGGTATGCCGTTATAGCCTTCCGACAGGCGGCATCTTTTCTCGGCGCAGCCGAAAGGGATGGCTCACCACAGCCGCCCCTCCGCTTTTACAGAGTCCAGCCCTTTCGCATGGGCGGATTGATCAGTGCGTTGGCTTGGGCACTGTTGGTAAAGCGCATCTTTGGGCCATCCCATTCGAGCTTGCGGCCCAGGAGCTGCATTGCGATAATCCCCAGCCTGGCAAGTTCCGTCAGCGGTCCGCCGTAATCAAAATTCGACCCTGCCTGCGTACCATTCTTGATCGCATTGAGCCAGTCATTATGATGACCCTTCACTCGCGGAATCGTCTGAGCCGGCTGTTTGTACTCCTGCATCTTCTTCTCAGGAATAATCCGAACGCCGCCGGCGCCATGCGAGCCGTACATAATGGTCCCCTTCGTACCGTACACCACCGCACCGGTGCCGATAACCTTTCTGCCCTCTTCCAGATCGGCCGGGTGTGAAAGTTCCGCCTTGGCGCCGTGCCACAACAGCTTCACCGGTCCGCGCTTGCCCTTAGCAGGAAACTCAAACGTTACCACCGACCATGACGGGAACGTATCGGCGTGCTTCTTCGGGTCGTAGTCCTTCGCCTGGGCCTGAATCGTCACAGGCGAACCCAGATCCAGCGCCCAGAACACCGGATCGACAACATGACATACCCAGTCGCCGATTGTCCCCGAACCGTACGGCATCCAGCCCCGCCAACTGCCCGGCAGGTACATCGGATTGTACGCCCGCATCTTCGCCGGGCCTAACCACAGGTCCCAGTCTAATTCCTTCGGTATCTCGTGCTTTTCGCTCCGCTTGTCCAACTGGTCGATCTTGCAGTGGTTGGCGCCGCAGCGGGCGTGGATCTCAGTCACATCCCCGATCGCGCCGTCCCAAACCCACTCGCAGAACAACCGAATCGTATCGAACGAATGCCCCTGGTTGCCCAACTGCGTTA
>JAGHBX010000400.1 GCA_021160785.1 Planctomycetota bacterium
AGTACAGTTAAACCGCTGAAATTCGATCTGCCGCCTGGCAGATGGATAGGTACGCCGCCAAATCTGACCAGAATCCCGAATATCGAACCCCTCTGCAAGACGCCCAGGCCGCCCTTCTATGCCCCGGCGGGCGCAAAGAATCTTGCTCTTGGCAAACTCGTCACAAGCACGGACGACCTGCCCATAATCGGCGAACTGGAGATGATCGCCGACGACGCCGATTTCACCATAAATGTCCGAACGGTATTCAACAACGATACCGACAACTCCACAGGCCTGGGCGTCGGAAGTGACAAGCTCTACGTGGACACCTATGAAGGCAGACTAATCGACGCAAAGGGGCAGCGGGCCCGATACGTGAGGCTCTACAGCAACGGCAATCAAGAGAGCGATCTCAATCACTACACCGAAGTAGAAGTCTGGGGGCGTCCTGCGATTACGAAGACGCCAAAGGAGAAATTCGTCCGACTGGAGATTGGACCCGGACTTCAGCATGTAACCGTTGATCTGGGAGCCAGCCACGAATTGTCCGCAATTGTCCTGTGGCATGCTCATCATTGGTGGCGGGTCTATCACGATGTGATCGTACAGGTCGCCGCAGACCCCAATTTCACCGATGCCGTAACTCTATTCAACAATGATCGTGACAATTCAGCGGGATTAGGAAAAGGCGGCGATCGCGAATATCTCGAGAGCAACTTCGGCAAACTTGTCGATGCAGGGCGACTGACAGCCAGATACGTGCGCACCTGGAGCAACGGCTGCGTAGCCAATGAGTTCAATAACTATGTCGAACTCGCAGTATATGGCAGGCCTGTCGATGCACAAACGAACCGGCACGGACTTTACAGAAAATGTCCACACGCATTTCAACAACAAGTTCAACCACTGCGTAGTCGAAATCCGGGCTCGCCCCACATCAAATAAAAGGGCTCGGGGGATATTGAAAAACCCGGCTATCCATTGCGGGCGGCACGCTCAAACCCGTTTTGGCGTGTAAAAACACTGTAAAAATCCCAATACATCGTGATCCAAGCCACCCAGTGCCTGTTCCGAGGCTTTTTTGGGCGGCCATGCCGATCCTGTTTTCTCTGGAACCTTGCCCGAGTTTGTGTTATAATGATTGCAACATTTTCCCAGGATGGGGCGATATTGAGAATCTCAGGAGGACATTATCAGAATGTGTGGCGAGAAAAAGACACGTATGACACCCTTTCACCGCTTATTTTCAAGGTACAAAGGAGCTGTTTCCATGCAAAAATTCAATTCCCTACGTTCAGTAACCGGTTTAATCCTGCTTTTTGCGGTATGCTGTGGAGGCTCCGTTACCGCAGATTGGATGGCCTACAACGACTCTATTCGCACCCCCGGCGGCGACGGGACAGCAGAAAATGTCACTTCATGGACCGTTTATAACGGCAGCGACCCCTCACTCAGCACAGGACTGCTCAAGGACTTTGCCACCGGACTGGACACCGGCGCCACAGTAACTTTTTCCATGGATACGGATAAGGGCCTACATATAACCTCAAACGCCGGGGGCAATCCGGCGCCGGGCACCGATGCAGACGCCTTCTTCTATGACATCGTGGATCTTGACGGGTACCTTGTCTATTACGGCGACTTCGGCTGGTCCGTGGATATCGTGTTCACCGGACTGAGGCCGACCAGCAAGTACACTTTCGTCGGCACCGCTATTCATACAACTTCAAACCCCCAGCGACAGACGATGGTTACACTGAGCGGCCATGTCAGCGCCGTCAACAACAGTTCAAGCGGTATTGTCGCGGCAGACGACGACACGGCGATTTTTCTGGCCGGCGGAAACAACACCGACGATACCGGTTATGTCGTTCGCTGGGACGACATCAAGGTCGCCGATGACGGCCTGGGAAGTTTTACCGTCAACGCCAGAGCCAGCGATTATACAAATTCGCTGTCGGACTGGCGGGACCAGGGCAGGGCTTATCCCCTTGGCGCCTTCATGCTGATGGAGATCGACGATTCCGCCAGTTACTGCCCCCGGGGCGACCTCGACGAAAACTGTCTTGTCGATATGGCCGACCTGCTCATCTTCGGCGGTTCATGGCTCGACACCGTTGTCGGCGGAGCCAATCTCGATGATCAGGGCGACGTCGACGGCGCCGATCTTGCAATAATGGCCGACAACTGGCAGTTAAACGCCCAGACCGGTTCATTGCGGGTCGTCTTCGATGATCCGATCCCACCGGACGCACGGTGGCGAGTTGACGGCGGCGAATGGAAACCAAGCGGCTATTTCGAATGGGGCCTCTCGGTCGGGCTACACACGGTAACATTCAGCGACGCCACCGACTGGATCACGCCGCAACCAAGGGATGTTCAAGTCGACTATAATCAGACCACAAGGATTAATCAAGCCTACCCGCCCGAGATGGGTACGCTCAGAGTGACAATCACAGCCGAGGACCCCGCCGTTGTTGACGACGCACGATGGCGCGTCGACGAAGGCGACTGGCTGCCAAGCGGCGCCGTCGTCGAACTGCCCGTTTGGAAGAGCCACGGTGTTGAGTTCATGCCGCTCCCCGGCTGGATCACACCCGCTAACAGGGAAGCGTGGATATTTGTCGACGAACAGACCGAACTCAGCGGCAGGTATGAGCCCGCCCCAACCCTGCTGATTAACGAAATCATGGCGTCCAACACAAGCGCAGGCGGAGTCCCCGACCCACAGGACGGACAATACTACGACTGGTTCGAAATCTACAATACAACCGGTTCGGCCATAGATGTTGGCGGCATGTATGTTGCTGACAGCCAGGATGTACTGTGGCCTATACCCACAGGTTACACCGAGACGATCATTCCGGCGGGTGGATACCTCTGGTTCTGGGCGGCCGGCAACGAACACGGCGACAGACCCCTTTACGTCGGCTTCCGACTCGATGCCGACGGAGACACACTCAGCCTTTACGATGTCGATGGGACAACACTGATCGACAGGATCATAATCGATAACCACGTCAGCAACAAATCATACGGTCGTTATCCGGACGGCGCACCCGAACTGTTCTTCTTCGCTTCGGCATCACCGGGCGCTTCAAATAACGGCGCCGATACATTTGACGGGCATGTGGCCGATACAAAATTCAGCCACGACCGCGGATTCTACGATGACGATTTTGATGTAACGATAACAACGGCTACTCCGAACGCCACCATTTATTATACGCTTAACGGATCGGACCCAATCAATCCCAACGGTACGCCGACATCTGACGCTATTAAATATGCGAGTCCGGTTACGATTACGACAACAAAATCGCTGCGGGCCGCTGCGACTAAAACAGGCTGGCTGCCGACGAATATTGACACACAAAGCTACATTTTCCTCGATGATGTTCTGCGGCAGGACGACAGTCAACTGCCGCCGGCGGTGGCAAGTGTGTGGTGGGGCAAGTACGGTCCGGATTGGGACATGGATCCCGATGTGATCAGCACCGAGCCGTTTACCGACGATGACGGCATTACGTTTGATGTTAAAGATGCGCTGCTTTCTGCGCCGACTATGGCGCTGACGATGAGTTGGGACGACTGGTTTGGAACCAGCAACCAACAGGGCTTGTATCTGTACGGCGATTCCGATTCCTCTACAGACTTCGAGAGGATTTGCTCCGCTGAGCTGATCTCGCCCGACAGCAGCGAAGACGGATTTCAGGCCAACTGCACGGTGCAGATTACCGGCGGCTCCAGTCCCCATCGATGGAAGATGGACAAGCTTTCAATGCGTCTGAAATTCCGCCAGCGACTGAACAACGGAACGCCTACGGGCGGCCCGGGGTGGTTAGACTACAAACTCTTCCCGGATTCAAAAATAGACAGCTTCAATACAATCGTTCTCGATGCACGTATGAACATGAGTTGGGCATACGGCGGCGGCGTCACTCCCACTTTCCAGCGGGAGCATGCCCAGTACACGCGGGACCAGTTCCCCGGCGACATCCAAAACGCAATGGGCGGCTATGCCCCTCACGGTCGACCGGTGCACCTCTATCTAAACGGCGTGTACTGGGGAATCTATCTTGCTCACGAGCGGCCCGACGGCGCCTTTGCATCTTCGTATCTCGGCGGGGAAAAAGACGACTACGATGTCATGAAGCATAATAATGGGACCGGAAGCGTAGTCGGATTCGACGATGACTGGCCCGCCAAGATGCAGGCCGCAGCCAACTATGAGGCCCTTGTTAACACAGGAAGCAACTACCAGGCCCTCCTCGACCTCCTTGACATCGATGATTTCATCGATTATATGATTATGAATTTCTACATCGGAAATACAGACTGGTCCCATCAGAACTGGTACGCCAGCCGCAGTCGCGTCGATCCGGGCGGCAAGTGGCGATATCACAACTGGGACCCCGAGCACTGTATGGAGCAATTCGAAGAGGATGTGACCGATGGGCGTTCGGGCGACAACGACGGGCCCTATGGCGTACATGAAGACGTTGCAAATAACTCGGAATACCGATTGCGTTTTGCAGATCGCGTGCATCGCCACTTCTTCAATAACGGAGTACTCGAACCCAACAATATTGCGGCCCTCTATCAGCGGCAAATCGACATGCTTGACCGCACCGTGGTGGCGGAATCCGTCAGATGGGGCGACAACCAGCGGACTGTACCTTATAGTCGTGATGACGAGTGGATCACTGAACGCGACCGGCTCTTCGACGACTACTTCCCCTATCGATCCGGGAAAGTCTTCAATCAGATCAAGAACCGGGGATTGTATCCGGACAGGCTGGCGCCGGTCTTTAATATCGGCGGACAATACCAGCATGGCGGCACCGTAGACTCAGGCAACAATTTGCTCAGCATAGACAACCCCAATGCCGGCGGCAATATTTATTACACGCTCGACGGCAGCGATCCGCGCCAGACCGGAGGCGCCCCGGTCGGAACGCTCTATTCGACTCAGATTCCTTTGACAAGGAGCGTCATCGCCAAAGCACGTGTGCTGGACGGCGGCATCTGGAGCGCTCTTAACGAAGCAACATTCGGCGTTGGTCCCGTTGCCGATGATCTGCGGATTACCGAAATCATGTACCACCCAACCGATCCGACGCAAGCGGAGAAAAATGCCGCCGGCGACCAGACTCTCATAGACGAGGACTTTGAGTACATCGAGTTGAAGAATATCGGCACTGCCGCTATCAATCTGAACCTTGTCCACTTTACCGATGGCATAGATTTTACCTTCGGCGACTACTCGCTTGGCGCGGGGCAATTTGCCGTTGTCGTCAAGAATCAGGCTGCTTTTGAGGCTCGCTATCCCGGCGTATCGCCGGTGCTCATCGCAGGGACTTATACCGGCGCCCTGGACAATGACGGCGAAGAGATTGTCATGCGCGATGCACTCGGCGCAGAGATTCACGACTTTGACTACAACGACA
>JAGHBX010000145.1 GCA_021160785.1 Planctomycetota bacterium
CGCCCGCGGTGGCGCCGCTCTAAGCATCAAGGCCGTCACCGGCAAGCCCATCAAGTTCGTCGGCGTGGGGGAAAAGCTCGACAACCTTGAGGAGTTCCATCCGGATCGCATGGCCGGGCGAATACTCGGTATGGGCGACATAGCTGCTCTCGTGGAGAAAGCCCAAAGCCAGTTCGACGCCGAACAGGCCGCCAAAATGCAGGAGAAGATGGCCAAGGGGCGTTTTACACTCAATGACTTTCTCGCCCAGATCAAACAGATGCGAAAGATGGGGCCTCTGAAGGATATCATGAAGCTTTTGCCGGGCATGGGCTCGCAGCTGGGCGCCATGCAGTTCGACGGTAACGAATTCAGTCAGATGGAGTCTCTGATTAACTCCATGACAGCGGCGGAGCGCGAGGATCCTTCAATAATCAGCGCCTCGCACCGGCGGCGCATCGCCCGTGGCAGCGGACACGAGCCGCAAGACGTCTCGGCCATGGTCAAGAGCTTTAACATGGCGGCCGGCATGATGAAGCAGATGGCCGGCATGGGAGCAAAGGACCGGATGGCGATGGCCAGTCAAATGGGCCAAATCGGCGCTGCCGGAGGCACTCCCCGTTTCAAGGTCAAACAACGTTCCAAGCGGCTGACCAAGAAACAGCGCGCCAAGCGCAAGAAAAATCGCAGGCGATAACGCCCTTTGCGGCGCAGTAACGGCGGCCTGCAAAGCTGGACTGGCAATGACATCGCAGAATATGACATTTCATAGAGAAGTTCCCATCCGGCACGATGTGGATGTCTTTGTCGCCGGTGGCGGACCCGCCGGAGTCGCCGCGGCGGTGATCGCCGCCCGCCAGGGTTTGTCGATATTCCTGGCTGAGGGCCAGGGATGTCTCGGCGGCATGGGCACCGCCGGATTGGTGCCGGCGTTCATGACGTTCGGCGACGGCGAAAACTTTCTTGCCGGCGGGTTCGGCCAGGAACTGCTCGACCGTCTCGAGGCTGCGGGCGGCGTTTGGCCGATGCCGATTCCACCGGCCCGCCGCCTGGCCGGCAGTATCTCCATCGACGCCGAGGTGCTCAAGAGCGTCTACGACGATGTGCTCATCGAGTCCGGCGCCGCCTTTGCTTTTCAGACCCAATTGATAGGGGTCGATACAGCCGACCACGCCGTTACGGGCGCCATATGCGCCGGCAAGAGCGGGCTTTTCGCCGTGCGCGCAAAGGTCTACATCGACTGCACCGGAGACGGCGATCTGGCTGCCTGGGCCGGGGCGCCCTTCGAAAAGGGCGACGAACATGGAACGCTCATGCCCGGCACGCTGTGCAGTCTGTGGGCGGGAATCGACCACCAGGCGGTACAGGACAGCGGCATCGGTCACCGCGAGCGGCTTGACGACGCGTTCCGGGACAAAGTCTTCACCACCGAGGACCGCCACGTCTCGGGCATGTGGCGGATAGGCGAGAGCCTGGGAGGGGCCAATATCGGACACGCCTTCGGTGTCGACAGCACGGATGAACGCTCCGTGACGGAGGCCTTCATTCAAGGGCGAAAGACCGTGCGGGAGTTTGAGCGGTACTATAAGGAGTATCTCAAGGGCTACGAGAAGATGCAACTGGCCGCCACCGGCTCGCTTATGGGTATCCGCGAGAGCAGGCGAATCATGGGCGACTATGTGCTCTGTGTCGACGACTTCACAACGCGAGCTGTTTTCGAAGACGAGATAGGACGTTACTGCTATCCTGTCGATATTCACCCGAGTGAACCCGGCCCCGATGCCTACGCGAAGTTCAAGAAACAGCACCTCAAGGAGTATCGCTATGGGCCGGGCGAGAGCTACGGCATCGCGTATCGTTGCCTGCTGCCGCGCGGCCTCTCGAACGTGCTGGTCGCCGGGCGATGCATCAGCAGCGATCGCTATCTCCAGAGCTCTGTGCGAGTAATGCCCGGGTGCTACATAACAGGTCAGGCCGCGGCCCTTGCGGCGGTTGTTTCCGTCGAGCACGATACGGCTCCGAGGGCGATCGATCGCACAGAACTGCGGTCGCGCCTGCGAAAAATCGGCGCATATCTGCCTTACTGAAGATTGATCCGCAAGGGCTTTCCGGCGGTAGCTTTATGTGGTGATCAACAAAAACCGGCAATCGGAGCGCGGCGATTGCGGCTTGGAGGCAGGGCAGATTACCCGATGCTCAAGAACCATAGGCGAGTTTGTCGAAAGATGATGTTGACCCGGTCAATGCAAGTGATAAAATACAAAACTCGCCGATATGGCGAATGTCGATTATTAAAATAAGCACAGGCGGTCCATGCACAATCAGTGGCGGTAGATTGAATACGGGCCTGTAGCTCAGTTGGCCAGAGCGCACCCCTGATAAGGGTGAGGTCGTTGGTTCGAGACCAACCAGGCCCATGCGGCCACCCCGGTGACGCGGGCGTATCGAGAGAGTATGCCTCGGCGCCGGTCAGTGCGGGGACGTAGCTCAGTTGGGAGAGCGCCAGCTTTGCAAGTTGGATGTCGTCGGTTCGAGTCCGATCGTCTCCATGCGTCTCTTTGCCTTAGAATGTCTGTATGCCGTCGCTGTCAGCGTTGGCTGGTAACTACTGTTGAAGCTTGATGTTACCGCCGGCGGAAAAGAATCTGGTTTTTTCCGGATAATCGAGATAAAATACTTGCAGCAGCGCGATGGTGTAGTTAAACTCCTGAATCCTGTGGAATTGAGCAGTGGCCGCGCTACTGATCGATTCGCAGGTGGCTGACCGTGTCGATATGACCCGGTGCCGTAGCAACATAAACGGCTCATTGAAAATCGAATAGGGATTGTGAAGACATCTTAAGTACGAAGCAGGCCGAAGGAAAGGTCATGCCGGCTTCGCGTGCGTCTCGTGTTGCGGCTTTATGCCGGCGGCGAGTCGTTCGCTCTGGTCGGTGAGGTGCTTTCTGCTCGACCTGCAATTACAAAATAAGGTTCACCGAATTTTGTAGCGCCGAAATCGCTTGATGATTTCGTTCGGGCTCCATCCAGGGCCAGGGACGAGTGTGGTCAAGCTACTAAGGGTGCATGGTGGATGTCTAGGCGTAACGAGGCGATGAAGGACGTGGTAGGCTGCGATAAGCCCTGGGAAGCTGTCAAACAAGCGTTGATCCAGGGATCTCCGAATGGGGCAACCCAGCGTCACAGTGCAAGCTGATGGCGTTACCTCCGGTTGAATGCATAAGGCCGGAGGAGCGAACGCAGGGAACTGAAACATCTAAGTACCTGCAGGAAAGGAAATCAACCGAGACTCCGTAAGTAGCGGCGAGCGAAAGCGGACCTAGCCCAAACCAGCCTTCGGGCTGGGGTTGCGGGCGCCAATCAGGAGTTACAAAGACAGTGGTAGCTGAAGAGTCTGGAAAGGCTCACAATACAGGGTGATAGTCCCGTAGGCGAAACCACATGTCCTCCGTTATGGTTGGCGTACCAGAGTAGCACGGATGCCGTGGAACTCCGTGTGAAGCCGGGGAGCCCACTCTCCAAGGCTAAGTACTACGTTACGACCGATAGTGGACAAGTAAGGCGACTGAATGATGAAAAGCACCCCTTTTAGGGGAATGAAAAGTACCTGAAACCATGTACCTACAAGTTGTCGGAGCCCTATGCCCAATCCTTCGGGGTTGGGAA
>JAGHBX010000505.1 GCA_021160785.1 Planctomycetota bacterium
CTCAAATACGACATGTACGAGGGACGTCTGTGAGCAAGGGTGGCGGCAAAAGCATTGAAAGTTGTAACATTGTAGCCATGTGTGGGAAAAACCTGAAACCGCCTTTGGCGGAAACTGTTTTATTCTGGATTCCCGCTTTCGCGGGAATGACAAGGCCGGCAAGATGCCGGCGGTACGGTATGCGGGAATGTAGCGGGGGCGTCCCGCCCGCGGGGGGTTTGTTGCCGGTACACGGGAATGACAGGTGAGTGCCACGCTTGGCTGAAGTATGACGATAGTTGTGGTTGTAATGAGCTTTGTTTGGTGAGGGAAAAATGAAACGACGAGAATTTATCAGGTATGCGACGGGTTTTTCCGTTGGTTCGCTGTTTGGATTGGTCGGGTGCAGTGCCGCACAGCAGGGCGTGTCGAAGCGGTCCAGGCCAAACGTGGTGTTCCTGCTTGCCGATCAGTGGCGGAGTCAGGCTGCCGGTTTTGCCGGCAATGCCGATGTGATCACACCCAACCTGGATCGGCTTGCCGCCGCCAGTATCAATCTTACTAACGCGGTTTCGGGCTGTCCGGTGTGCTCTCCGTATCGCGGGAGCCTGATGACGGGGCAATATCCGCTGACGCACGGTGTGTTTGTCAACGATGTGCAGTTGGGCAACAAGGCCGTCTCGATCGCACAGGCGTATAAGGCGGTGGGTTATGACACAGCCTATATCGGCAAGTGGCACCTGGACGGACGCGGACGGAGCAATTTTACGCCGCCGGAGAGACTGCAGGGCTTTGAGTTCTGGCGGGCGCTGGAGTGCACGCATAACTACAATAACTCGGTTTACTATGCTGATAGCGACGTTAAACTGAAATGGGACGGCTACGACGCCATCGCCCAGACGCGCGAGGCACAGCGGTATATCCGCACACATTCCGCGGGCAAGCCGTTTGTGCTGTTTGTATCGTGGGGGCCGCCGCATGCGCCGTACCTCACCGCGCCGTCGAAATACAAGGCGCTTTTTGAGGGCAAGGATATCAAACTTCGACCGAACGTACCTGAGAATATGCGGGCCCAGGCAAAGAAGGATATCGCCGGTTACTATGCACATATAGCGGCGCTGGACGATTGCGTGGGGCGGGTTACTCAGACGCTGAAGGAATGCGGGCTCCAGGACAATACGATTCTGGTATTTACGTCGGATCACGGGGATATGCTCTATTCGCAGGGCGGGCGAAAGAAGCAGCAGCCCTGGGACGAGTCGATCAAGGTGCCGTTCCTTGTCAGGTACCCGGCAGTATTAGGATCGGCCGGCGGCCGGCTCGATATGCCGTTTAACACCCCGGATATCATGCCCACGCTTTTGGGTTTGAGCGGCGTCGAGGTGCCGGATACGGTGGAGGGTGAGGATTATTCGGGTGTCCTGACGGGCAAGGAAAAGGCCGACAACGATGCGGCGTTGATTATGTGTCCGCAACCGTTCGGGCAGTGGACCAGGCGCATCGGCGGCAGGGAGTATCGCGGTGTCCGGACGCGGCGGTATACCTATACGCGCGATTTGAACGGGCCCTGGTTGCTGTACGACAATCTCAATGACCCCCATCAACTTAACAACCTTTGCAACAAACCCGAATACGCCCGGGTGCAAAAGCAAATGGAGGTGATCCTCGCCCGCAAGCTGAAGGAAACAAACGACCAATTCCTGTCGGGTCCCGAATACATCAAAAAATGGGGCTACACGGTTGGCAAGAACGGCACCGTACCGTATACGAATTGAGATGCAAAGTTGGCGAATACATATAAAGTCCGCAGGCATAATATGAGTTTATATGCGTCGAGGACATTTGGAGCAGGTGGCAAAATCAGGCTGCTCCCCCTACCCAATATAGGTATTCTTCCCTATTGACAGCGAAACTCTTTACGGTATAATTGTGTATTCTCTTGAAACTGTATCATAATGATCCGGTGCGGAAGGAGGATCGATGCAGGGAAATATCATGTCGCTGAGTATGGCTCTGGTTTGTGGAATCATGTCTATCTGTGCGCAACCTGCGCGAAATTAGATTATCACATTATTTGAAAGGAAGAGGAACATGACAAGTCAAATGTCAAAACTAACTCTTATACTCATTACAGCACTCATGGTGTGTGTCCCGATCGAGGCGGCGACACGAACCGTCGACGATGACGGCGGCGCCGGTGTCTTTTCCACGTCCATCCAGCCGGCGATAGACGCCTCCAGCGCAGGCGACATAGTCTATGTCTTTCCCGGCACCTACAACGGGCCGATCGTGATGAAAGACGAAGTAAACCTGTTTGGATACGGACCCCACGTTACTACGATTGACGGCCAGGGCGCTGCCCATGTTGTCACCTACAACGGCACTGTGGGAGCGGTCATCTCAGGCTTTCGAATCACAGGTTCCGACTCAGGATCGTGGGACTATTCGGGCGTGTACTGCCAGGCCGGACCGCTCACTGTAAGGAACAACATTATCGAAGGCAACCACGGAGGTGTTTCCGTTCGGGCCGCGGGAAATCCCACCATTATCAACAACACCATCGTCGGTAACTTAAACGGAATAATTCTTGGCGTGCGAGTCAGTATCCCTCCCGAACCGCGGCAACTGATTGTCGCTTACATTTACGCCACCGATACTGCAAGTGCTGACAGTTTTGGCGCACTGCTTATGGAAACCGGCATCGCCGTTGATTTGATTTCCGTGCCGACAGTATACAAAGCCAATCTCTCCCAATACGATGCCATTATCGTCGGCGGCGACACCGGCAACGGCGCTAATTGGGGAGATCAGCGTGCTCTGGGCGCTATCATTGCGTCGGAAAAGCCCGTCTTGGGCATAGGCGAAGGTGGATACGCCTACTTTGGAAAACTCGGCCTTCAAACCGGTTATCCCCATGGAAGACATGGACCCGGCGACCAGGTTCTTGCCCAGAATACCGGCCACGAAATCTTCCACAGCCCCAAATCAATTACTATTCCCAAGGGTGACATCATCACCCTTTACAACGCTGTTTCCCCCATGGTAGATATCAATCTTCCGGAAATCCCGAAGAATATCGTCGTCTTCGGCCGGACCGTAAGCAGCACACAACATTATCCCCTTACCCTCGAAAACGGATCCCATCTGCTCTGGGGTTTTAGTCTCTCACCGGTCAGGATGACTGGGACAGGTTCGTCCTTGTTCGTAAATGCCGTCCATGCGCTAATAAGAAGGTGCTACTACAATTTGCCGGACCCCGAAATCGTCGCGACAGGTTCCGAAGATTTAGGCAACCTGACAAGGTATAACCTCAGGGTCGCCAACTGGACATCTTTTCCAGACGAATTGTTCGAGCCTGCTTCTTATCTGGCGCCTTGCGGCCTCAATACTAATTCCTCCCGCTCCTGGGTGAACGTACGAGCCGAAGACGGTACAGTACTCAAAGGGTTCTGCGCTCTCGACAATCTCGATGGCGAGTTATGGGTGGTCGTTCAGGATGGTGAAGATGTGCCGAATGTCTATATCGACGTGACCGATCGCCGATGCAACATTACTTATTCCTCAAATATAATTGAACTGGAAAAAGAACGGCCCGTCACCCACACCATTATGAACAACATCATTGTCAATAATACTCAAATGGGCATTTTCTATTACGCCTTCTACCCCGACGGGGACATCCTGTACAACGACGTATGGGGAAATCCAACCCGCAATTATCACAACAATAATGGCGGCGTCTCTTTTGTCCCGGTTCCCGGCACCGGCGAGATAAGCGCCGATCCCTTGTTCGTAGACACCGTTGACTATTTCCTCGGCGAAGGCTCACCCTGTCGCGATACCGGCCACCCCGGCGTCGAATACCTTGACCCCGACGCCACACGCAACGACATGGGCGCTTATGGCGGACCACAAGCCTCAGGTAGAGGAACACACCCCGGAAGTGGATTCATCTTCACATCAATCGGGAACATTCCCACTTCCGAGATCGAACAGAACCCGGCGCATCCCTCACACGGCCTGGCAGATGTAGACGCCGCAACAGCAGCCGATCTCCACATACCAGCCTATGCGGATGCCCCATTCGGCGCTACGCTTCGAATCCACGGCCTCTTCGGAGAAGCCGACATCCTTGCCGGCGTAAGGTATTACCAGATTCTCCTGGCGCCGTGGGATGGGCCCAACGATCCGCCCGAGGTCGAAGACTATGAGCCCCTGGCCACTGGGCTTTCCAAGGTAAAATATACCCCGCAGCCAGACGCAACAGTACTTACCCAGGTCATAACTCTCGGACCACAAACCATCAGCGGAATCAACAATCTTTACGAACTGACCTATGAAGGCTGGTGGTCCCACATCGATCTCAGAATGATCTTGAATACGAGAAACTACCCCAACGGCAAGTATACGCTTACTTACAAGGCCTATCGATACCATCCGATCTTGCCTACTCTCCTCGTGGAATACTTCCCGACCGTCAACGACCTGGACCACATCGATCTGCTCGTAAACAACTCATCCGTCGAAGCGGTCATCCACAACGTAAAGTACGACACCTCAAGCCCGCACTGGAATGCCGTCACTGACGGCGAAATACCCGAATGCGGGATCATCAATCTGCAAAATGACACCGAGAATCTCCGGTTCAACATAACCGCCAGCCACCCCGACGGATACCTCCGCAGATGGGTTCTCGATGCACTCTGGGGCAAGAACAACTACGCAGGCGTCATCGCCTCGCAAAACTACCCCGGCACAGTGCCGCCGAACAACTGGCCTGGAGTCTCAAACGCCGAATTCAACTCAGAAGACGGCTCGCTTATCCCGTGGCAGCCCTGTGCCTATCAGTTCCGTCTGCGGGCATATACAAGGGCTACAAACGGATATGGATACCTGACCAGCACCGACCCCATCGACTATAGCGAGTCGTTCAGCGATCACTACTTCATCGATCTGGGCGGTTCATGCGCATGGTGCGGAGGAGCCGACATCAATCGCGACGGAACAGTCGACATGGAAGACGTCGCTATAATAGGTCTCCACTACCTCATGCCCTGCGGACCCGATTGCCCATAGTAACGCATGCCAAATGAATACATCGAATTATGACCTCGAAAACACCTGACCCGCTCAAAAGGCGGGTCAGGTGTTTATGCGCGCGGGACCTGCATAAACCGGGTTGTGCAGAGTTTGTCTCGACATGTCGCCGGGTTTGTTGTAAGATGCGGCGTTGAATACTGATAATCAAATCGAAAGAGGCTTGAGTCGAGCATGGCTGACAGCAAATATCTGACCGCACCGATCCAGTCGAAGAAGATTCCGGCGGGTATTCCGTATATCCTGACCAACGAAGCGACTGAACGATTCGCATTCTATGGAATGAGATGCATTCTTGTCATATTCATGACGAAGTATCTGCTCGGGCGCGGCGGCATGCTGAATACAATGACCGACGAAGAAAGCAAGACATGGTTTCATCTTTTCGTTTCCCTGGTTTACTGTATGCCGATCGTGGGCGCCTTGCTTTCAGATATCTGGCTCGGCAAATACAAAACCATCATGTTTTTCAGTGTCGTGTACTGCCTCGGTTTTCTTGTCCTGATCCTGGATCAGACCCGCCTGGGCTTGTTTGCGGGATTGCTGCTGATCGCGGTGGGCTCGGGAATTATAAAACCATGTGTTTCGGCAAATGTAGGCGACCAGTTCGGCAAGACCAACGAGCACCTCATGAGCAGGATGTACGCATGGTTCTATTTCGCGATTAATGTTGGCGCCTGTATATCCAACTTGATGATTCCGGAACTGCTGGAGCTATACGGTCCACGGGTGGCTTTTGGCGTACCAGGCGTGCTAATGGTGTTAGCGACACTGACCTTCTGGCTGGGCCATAGAAAGATGGTCCACATTCCCGCCGGCGGTCTCAGTTTTGTCAAGGAGACGTTCAGTGGCGAAGGTCTCGGCGCTCTCTTGAAGCTGTGCATGCTATTCATCTTTATTGCGCCATTCTGGTCCCTTTTTGACCAAATGGACTCCTCGTGGGTCCTGCAGGCCGAACAGATGAACAGATACTGGCTCGGCCGGCAATGGTTGTCTTCTCAAATCGTCTCCGCTAATCCGTTTCTGATTATCATTGGGATTCCAATTTTTTCGTATGCCGTCTATCCTGCGGTCAACAAGGTGTTCAGGCTGACACCGCTGCGAAAGGTGACCATTGGATTGTTCGTTGCCGCCCTGTCATGGGTGGTGGCGGCCTGTAATCAGATGCGGATCGACGCCGGTGAGACCCCCAGCGTGGGCTGGCTGCTTCTTGCGTATGTTTTCCTGACGTCCGCTGAGATTATGATTTCCATCACCTTACTGGAATTCTCCTACACCCAGGCGCCAAAGAAGATGAAGTCCTTTATCATGAGCGTCTTTCTTCTGTCCATTGCGGTCGGAAACAGCTTTACGGCGATCGTTAACAAGCTCATCCAGAATCCCGACGGCAGCAGCAAACTGGCTGGCGCGGACTATTACTGGTTTTTCACTGTGGTGATGCTGGTTACGTCGGTGCTGTTTATCTTTGTCGCCATGGCCTACCGGGAGAAGACCTATATTCAGGATGAAGAGCCGAAAGGGTAACTTGGGCGATGTCGGTTCTTGTTCTGGGGTTTTTCAAATCTGAGAAAGTCCGATAATTGACGCTCGGGCACAATTATCAGCGAAATTATGGCGAAAACCAGCTTTTTGGCGAAACCGTATCTTCTAATTGCCGATTAAGCATACAGTGAAACTGCCGGTGGGATGTCCTTGCATCGGATACCGGTTTTTATTATAATAATCCCGGTTTTCGTAAACCGACGGACTTTTAGAGTCGTAAGAGTTCTCATAAATGGAATCAATACTGAGCGATCTTGAAAAAAGGATCTTAGCGGTTCTTCAAAAGGGTCTTCCCTTGACGCTTACGCCGTATCGGGATATGGCGGGCGAGATCGGCATTGAGCCGGAGCAATTGCTTGAAGTGCTGCGAAGGTGGGACGCCGACGGCAGACTTCGCCGCATCGGCGCGGTTGTCAGCCATGTCAAGGTGGGTCTAAGTGTAGGTTCGATGGTAGTCTGGGAGGTTGAGCCGGATCTCGTCGGGGAGGTGGGCAGGACTCTGGCGTCATTTTCCCAGGTTTCCCATGCCTACCAGAGACCGACGTCGCCGTCATGGCGGTTTAATTTTTATACGATGGTTCACGGTGCCGATTCGGACGAGGTGGATCGGACGGTGCGCCAGATGAGCAAGGCCTGCGGTGTCAAAAAGTACTGCCAATTACACACAAAAAGAGAACTAAAGAAGGTCCCTCCAACGTATATCATGGGCCGGTGAAGCGATTCGGTCCGTAGCGGGGGCGTCCCGCCCGCGGGGGGTTGATTGCCGGCAGGATGCCGGCGGTACGGTATGCGGGAATGATCCCGACGAGTCGGGATTGCACCTGGCTGAAATATTATGAAGGAAGTAAAATGCTGCAGTTGCCCTTGAATGAGAAACTTGTGTTTTATGCAGTGCTTGCCGTGTACATGTTTGCCGGCGGTGTCGCCGTTCGTCAATTGGCGCCCGGTGGGGAAAAATACAAGCGCCTGCTGACTGCACTGATTGCATTGGGCGTGTCGTTGCAGTCGGTGATGCTGATCTTCCGGGCCGTTTCGCTCAAGGCGTTTCCGCTTACGGGGCTTTTCGAGTCGATGATCTTTCTGGGGATTACTTTCGGATTGGTGTATCTTTTCACAAGCATTGTCGTTTCGCAGATATGGTTTGGTTCTGCGATGACGTGGATCATGGTCTTGCTTGTGGCGTTGAGCGCAAAAGTGGCCTCACCCGTCGCCGGGGAGTACGAATCGGCCACGACGCCCTGGGGGATCGCCCACGGACTGTCGATGATAATGGGCGGGGCGACGATCGCGTTCTCGGCGGCTTCGGCGTGGATGTATCTCCTGGCGAATAAAAGACTTAAACAAAAGCAAATCGGCAAGGTCTTAGGGCGCATGCCTAACGTTTCCAGGCTGCAGAAGATGAATATATTCGGCATTGAAACGTGTTTTGTCTTTGTGAGTTTTGGCCTTTTCGTCGGTCTGGGTCTGGCGGCGATCCAGATACAGATGGGTGAAAAAATCTGGTCGCAATGGCTGATTGACCCCAGGACCGTATTGATTATTTTGGCGTGGCTGCTCCTGGCGGTCATGTTGATGCTGCGGTTTTTCGCCCGCCTGGGCGGCAGGGCAATTGCATACATGACCTTAGTTGTGTTCTTCCTGATAATATTTGCGACAGTAGGCGTCGTCATGTTCTGCGGGACGATCCATGATTAGCCCTGCTGCAGCTACGTTTGTTATCGGGGTGATGGAAGAGTTTTGAAATGGAAATTTTCGTATTAGGGCTGAATCATAAAACCGCTCCTGTCTCCGTGAGGGAGCGTCTGGCGTTTGACGGCGATGCCGCGGTCGGCGCCCTCAAGGCGCTGAAGGCGAGATTCGCCGACGCGGAGTTTGTGTTGCTGTCGACGTGCAACCGCGTGGAGTTGTACTGCGCCACCGACGAAAGTGGCGCCCCCGATGCGGACGAGCTGATCGCTTTTCTTTCTGAGGAGCGGGACATAAAGGCCGATGCGTTCAGGGAGTATCTTTACCTGCGTTTCGGCGCCGAGGCGGCGAGCCACCTGTTGACCGTCAGTTCGAGTCTGGATAGTATGGTCGTGGGTGAATCACAGATCATTGCGCAGGTCAAGGAAAGCTACGCGCTTGCATGCAGTGTCCAGAGCGCGGGCAAGATTCTTAACAGGCTGTTTCATACGGCTTTTGTTGCGAGCAAGGAGATATACTCGAGCACCACGATAGCGAATCGTCGTGTCAGCGTCGCCGGCGTTGCTGTGGATCTGGCCAGGCAGCTTTTCGGCGACATTCCTTCGGCGAAGGTGGTCGTTATCGGCGCCGGTGAGATGGGTGAATTGTTGGTGGAGCATTTCAAGCATGTCAAATGCAGCAATATTTTTGTTGTGAACCGTTCGTTTCAGCGGGCGGTTGACCTGGCGGCGGCGCATGATATCCAGGCCGACAAGTGGGCGGGCCTCGAAAGTCATCTGGCCGACGCCGATATTGTCGTTGCTTCGGCGGGCGGGCAGGACTACCTGTTCAGGAA